>JAZRXB010000174.1:0-4218 GCA_045600005.1 Eubacteriales bacterium
GCAGAGGTTTTCGAGGATCGTACCGGTGCGGTCGAGGTCGGTCACGGTCTTCGGCACGCACAGGACGGCGACCGAAGGTCCGACGTAGCTGTAATAGTGTTCCTGCTTCGCGTCGTATTTCGGCAGCGGCAGAACGCCGAAATCGGCTTCCATGTCGCGCAGATACATCGACGAGCCGACCATCATCGCCGAGAACAGATACCGGTTTTCCGCGAACGCGCCGAAGCGGGCGGTGTTGTCCATCGAGCCGTAGCTCGAATAGACGCCGCCTTCGCCGACGAGCTTGACGATCCTGTCGTACACCTCGGAGAAGTGCGGGGTCAGACCCTTGAATTCGGGCAGATTGTCCTTGTCCTTTGTGACGAGCATTTCGCCGGAGCCGTGTAAGAGGCTTAAGAAGAAGCTCGTGTTCGTGACCAGTCCGCAGATATCGCCTTCGGTCAGGTCGATCTTGCCGTTGTTGTTGAGGTCCTGCATGACGCCGCGGGACATTTCCTCGAGCTTGTCGAGCGTCCAGTTTCCGGATTCGACCAGCTCGTAAGGGTCGTCGAGCTTGTAATCCGTGACCATCTTCTGATTGAAGAAAACCGACCACATATTATAAAGGTAGGAATAGTGCAGGTCGCCGCAGAGCATGAAGAGCTTGTCCCCAAGCTCATACTGCTTTGCCGTGCGGCTGTCCCACCACGGTTTCGAGAGGTCGATCTCATCAAGCTCGTGCAGATCAAGATAATATCCGTCCGCGACGGTCGGACCGACGTTGTACGAAACGAGGAACGCCGCGTCATAGGAGTCGTCGCCCGCCGAGACGCTGTTCTGGATCTGCGTCTTGGTGCCTTCGGTGTAGGTGAAGGTGACGTGTAACTTGTCCTCTAGCGCCGCGTTGCGCTCGTAAACCGTGTCGTTCACCACGTCGCCGTTCATTTCCTCGGAGGTCATCTGGGCGTAATAATAGTCGGAGGGCTTCGGTCCGAGGATGCGGAACTCATAGCCTTTGTAGTCGCCGGTCGGAACGTCCGCCATCAGGTCGACGGTCGTTTCCTCAGCGGGAGCGGTCGTGTCGGTCGAACCGGGCGCGGACGTATCGGACGTGCCGGTCGGCGTCGTGCCGCCGCAGGACAGGCTGACCGCTGCGGTCTCAAGAAGCAGGGAAAGCGCGAGGATGCGGGAAAGCTGCTTTTTCATGGGGAAACCTCCTTCAATTTTAACCAATTACTGGACCTTTTTCAGGTAAACGATCGCGCTGTCCATGTCGCCGACCAGACGGCAGGGCAGTCCGACGCGCGCGAGCGAACGTCCGGAACGGACGCCGAGCGATTCGGCTTCGCCGAGTGCGCCGAGCGCGGTATAGGTCTTCTTCGGGTCGCGCTTCACCGGGTCGATCAGGTTCCAGACCTCGTAGAGCGCCGTTTCGTCCAGCCCGTCGAGGCGGACGCTTTCCTGATAGCTCATGAAGCGGATGGCTGCCGAATACTCAAAGACGACGCCCTCCGTGCGGTCGGCGGAAAGGTACTCGAAGACGGCGTAGTCGTGATCGAGCTGCGAGACGAGCCGGTAAATGTCGCCGAGATGAACGATGTGCCGCAGCGCCTTGAAGCGGGTCACATAGCCCTTCAGCTCCTCGGTCTCCTCCGGCGTGATCTCCTGTAAATTCTTTCCGATGGCGAACGAACCCATCATGGCGGCGTTCGCCTGATAGCGCATCGGCGACACGCGCTGATTGAAGTGCCTCGTATAAACGTCGCTGACGTGGCAGCCGCCGCCCGCGAGCTTGGGCAGCATGAAGGTCGAAAAGCCCTCGTGCAGACGGAGAATGTCCATCGGGTCCTGATTGTCGCTTCGGTTGATGCGCCCCGAGAAGGTCATCATCGAAAGGTCGGTGCGCATTCCGCCGCCCGCGCAGTTTTCAAACAGCAGGCCGGGGAAGTCCGCCTTGACCTTCTGATAGCAGCGGGTCAGGTTTTCGACATAGCGCACCCAGACGCTCTTTTTGTCGTCGTCGTCAAAATGCTCCGTGCCGACCTCGTAAAGACGGCGGTTGAAGTCGATCTTGAAGTAGTCCACGCCGCAGGAAACGATCAGCGCTTCGATCTTCTTCACGAAGAAATCGCACACCTCGTCGAGCGCGAAATTCAGCACATACCGCACGCCGTTCAGGTCCGCGCCGCGCGCCGGGTAGCCGAACAGCCAGTCGGGATGCTCCTTCACGAGCGACGAATCGACGTGCGCGCATTCCGGCTCCATCCAGAGACCGAACTTCATGCCGCGCCGGTGCAGCTCGTCCGAGATGGCTTTGAGACCGTGCGGGAAGCGTTCGCGGTTCTCGTTCCATTCGCCCATGCCCTTGGCGTAGTTTTCGCCTTCGCCTGCCCAGCCCGCGTCGATGATGAGCGCTTCCACGCCGAGCTCTTCGGCTTTGTCGATGACGCCCATGATCTTTTCCTCGTTGACCGCGGCGAAGAAGGTCCCGTAGGCGTTGTAGACGACCGGGAGGATGCGCTTCGCTTCGATCTCGGACATCAGGTGTCTGCGGGTGAAGGCGTGGATGGTACGGCTCATTTCGCCGAAGCCGCCGTCCGTGTAGCCGAGCGCGAGCTTCGGCGTTTCCCAGCAGTCGCCGGGATGGAGCGCGATCTGCGCGTCGAACGGGTTCACGCCCGCCGTGACCGACACCGCGCCGCACACGCCCTTTTCAAAGACGAGCCGGTGCGTGCCGCTCCACAGAAGATTGCCGTACCACACGCCGCCGCGCTTTTCGTCCGCGTCTCCCTCGTCGAGCGCGAAGAAGGGAACCGCGTCGGGACCCGACATGATATTGCGCGTTCCCAGCACCGTCTCGCCGTCGCGCAGGAAATCGCGCGTGATGCGGTATTCCTCCGCCCACTTGCCGGTGAGGGAGGTGAGCCGCCAAGCGTCGCGGTAGGGCAGCCGGACCGTGCCGGACGAGAAAATTTCGCAGACGGCTTTGTGCGTGCCGCCGTTTCGGAGCGCCGCCTTCCGCACGAGCGTCGAGGCGTCCGCGAAAAGCTCATAGGACAGCGTGACTTCAAAGGCGTACTGTTCGTCCCGCAGGAGAACGGTCAGCGTTTCGCCGTTGATTTTATGGCTGATATAGCGTAAGTCGAGGTCGCGCGTGCCGTCGTCAAACGTGACCTTGACCGCCGGTTCGGTCCCCTGACCGAGCGGCGACCAGCCGCCGTATTCTGCGAAGGTCTCGGGTTTCGGGATATCCCCGATGCGGCGGCGGCGGAAGATCTCGTCGACCGTCGGCAGGTCGCCGAAGCGGTCGAGACGCGGACCGTACCAGCGGTTGATGAGCGTTCCGTTCTGCACGTTCATCGCGTACCCGGCTTCACCGAAGCCGAGTAAGAAGGTTTTCGTCTTTTCATCAAACCGGATCATGGCGGCTCCTTTCAGGCAAGCTCGACCGCTTTGCGCTCGGTGATGACGAGCGGATATTCAGCGAGCGGGAGGTTTTCAAAGCTGTCGAGCGCGAAGACCTCGCCGGTCAGCATATCGAGCAGGACAGGGTCGCGCAGAGGCTTGTCGAGCGTGACCTTGAAGTCATGGCGCATGGGCGCTTCGTCCTCGATGTAGGTCGGCAGATAGTAGGCGTAGACCGGGAAGCCGTTCTTTTCAAACGTGAAATACTGCACCGGGAAGTCCCACTGTCCGCGGTATTCCCAGACCGCGTGCGGGTCAAGCTCGCTCGAAATGCCGCAGGGAACGGCATGGAGATCGCCGTTTATCAGCGCGGAAATGTGCGAGATCGTCGTTTTCGACTGCTTCGGGGTGTAGACAAGACCGTTCAGAATGCCGTGGCGGGCAGGATTTTTCTGCACCTTTTTGTTCATCGCGTAGGGCTTTTCCATCACGTCGGCGACGAGGAAATAGGAAGTCATCACCGTGCCGAGCCGCGCGTCGAGGAAGAAGCGGCGGAGCATCCAGACCGACTGCTGATGCTCGTTCGGCTTATCGCGGAAGTGGAGCCAGTGACCTTCGGGCGCCCACGACGGATAGCCGCCTTCGCCGTTGCAGATCATCACGTCGGGATGACCGCACTCAGCAAGGGCCGGTTTCAGCGCGGCGATCTCCGCGTCGAGCTTTTCGGGGATCATCGTGTAGCTGTGATAGCAGAAAAACGCCAGATTTTCGAGCTTCACCGCGCGGGCGAAGGGCTCGATGTAGGCGAGGTTCCGACCCGCCGCGCAGGCGCCG
>JAZRXB010000175.1:0-2381 GCA_045600005.1 Eubacteriales bacterium
CGTGATGTTGTTCAGCGATTCCTTCGAGAGCCTGAACGGCTTCACGACCGATCTGTCTCCCGCGTGAACGCGAAGCTCGTAGTCACCGTAGAAGCCCCGGAAGCCCGCGTAAGCGGTCGTACCGGCTTCGTCCCTCTTTGCGGCGAGCGTCTCAGCGGTGTGCCATTCCTCGTTGATGAGACTGCGGAGCATCTTGTAGGCGGGCTTTTCGCTCATGTCGAAGCGCAGCAGACCGCCGAAATACTTGTTTTCGCCCGCGGTCATGTCGCCCTGCGGCGCGAAAGCGGCGTAGCCGTCTACGACGTTCCAATAGATGACCGCTTCCATCGCCGGATGGCTGAAAAAGACCGAGTAAACATTGCGCAGAAGCTCTGCCTGAACGTACTCGTTCTCCTCGTCTCCGCCGTAAGCCGGGATGGTCATTTCGGTGATCTGCTCGGCGCGTCCGAGACGGGCGTAGAGGTCCATCAGCTTAAAGAGCGTTTCGGGGTTGTAGCGCTGCTTTGCCATGTTCGGCTCGCTCTCCTTCGGGAAGAAGCTGTGGAACTGCATACCGATCGAATCAAGGTGCGTGACGCCCTCTCTGAGAAGGCGTTCGATCTGCATATAGTAGGCGTGGCGGTCGTTGTAGCTTTCGGGCCACCAGATGTTGTAGTCGTTGATGACGAGACGGTTGGTCGGGAAATAGCGGTCCGCCATGCGGTAGCTCCAATCGAGGAAATCGTCCTCGTAGAAGAACTTCGAGCGGCACTTCTGCAGGGTCTCGTTCGTGACCTCAAAGCTCGGGATGTCGGCGGCGTAGCGTTCGGCGATCTCGCGCATCCGCTTTTCGAGCGCCTTCTTGTATTCGGTGACGGTCCGGCCGACGATCCAGTCGGGCGCCCATGCGTCGTAGTTCAGGCAGTGGCACTTCGGCTCGACGCCCTTTTCCTTGCAGTAGTCGACGCAGAGATCGGGCGCGGGACGGCGGTAAATTTTGTAGGAATCGGCTGCGTAGCGCGGCTTGCCTTCCTCCGGCTCGACGCTCTTCCAGTAGAACGGAACGGTCGCCAGATTGAAGCATTCCGGGAACTTTTCGCGGTAGATGCGGTTCTTTTCCCCGCACTCGAACTCGTCGAGCATGAAAATGTTCGCGCCGAAGCGGAATTCGTGGTTCTTCTGAACGGCTTCGACCGTGACGTCGCCCGTGACGCCCTCGCCGAGCTTCACGGTGATCGAAGCGCTCCCCTTGCGGTAAAGCTCGATGCCCGACTTCACGCGGGTATCCATCAGGTCCTTCTGCTCCGTGAAATAGCGGAGCGCGGTTTCGGTTCTTGACATGGCAATTCTCCTTTACAGCGGTGATAATGTTTCGCGTCAGTTTAATTATACACGCACGCCGCGCAGAAAAAAACCGTATTTTCGACCGAAAAGGTTTGATTTTCGGCACAGGCTGTGGTATAATGGAATAAGACCGCGCCGTCCGGCGGAAATTTGACGGCGGCGGGTCGGAAAGAGGGATTTTTCATGATATTCGGTCACGACAGCCTGCAATTCGTTCTTCTCGACGTGCTGACCTTCGACGATACGGGAGCTGAGATGCGTACCCGTCCGCGTCCGTTCTGCGCCCTTTCTCTGCGTTACGAGGGGGACACCGATATTCTTCTCAAAAACGGCACCGTGCATCTGACCAAACACGACCTCGCGTTTTTCCCGGCGAACGTCGGCTATGTCCGCTCGTCAAGGCGCGACCGCATGATCGTGTTCCATTTTTACCTCCAGAACTGCGTGTCGTATGAGCTGGAGGTCTTACACGACTTCTGCTTTGACGGGCTGGAACCGCTTTTCCGGGAAGCGCGGCGGGAATGGGTCGAGCGGAAGCCCGGCTACCGCTACCGCGCGTCGGCGCTGTTATCCGAAGTGTTCGCGCTGATCTGCGAAAAGCTCGACCCCGCGCCGCGTCTCAGCGAACCGGTCTCACAGGCGCTCGCCTGTTTTCAGGAAAACGCGCACGACCCGTCGCTCAGCGTGACCGGCGTCGCCGCGCGTCTTGCCGTCAGCGAGACCTATCTGCGCCGCCTGTTCAAACGTGACCTCGGCGTTTCGCCGAAGACCTATCTCACCGACCTGCGGCTCGAACGCGCGCAGTCGCTTCTCAACGCGGGCTATGATACAGTCGCCGACGTCGCGGAGAAGGTCGGCTTCGGCGACCCGAAGAATTTCGCGGTCGCGTTCAAGAAGCGGTTCGGCTACCCGCCCTCCGCCCAGCACTACGCGCCGTGACCGGTCAAGCGCCGTTTTCCTCCTGCCGCGTGAAGGAAAACGCCGTCCCGTTTCCGCCGCATAACGGCATTCGTGCGCCGACGACCGTCCGCCGTCAGCCGCATAACGGCATTCGTGCG
>JAZRXB010000176.1:0-23193 GCA_045600005.1 Eubacteriales bacterium
GAAAGGCCCCCCGGTTTCCCTGCGGAACCCGGGGCGCTGATGTTTCATTTTTGCGGGAAAACAGTCGAACAGAACGAAAACGTCCCGTTTTTTTGAAACCGGGACGCTGATGTTTCATCTGGAAAAAATCAGCCGGACAGAACGAACACGCCCCGGTTTTCCTGCGGAAACCGGGGCGCTGATGTCCGTTTTGGAAAATCAGCCAAGCAGAACGACCGGGATGAGACCTGCGGTCGCGCGGCCGGGAGAGGTGATCTCGCAGATGACGCGGTTGGTCGCTTCGACGGCTTCGCCAGCTTCGATCTCGACCTCGATGGTCAGCGTCGGAACGGTGTAGCGCGTGTGAACGCCCAGCACATAGTCATGGCGCGAGCCGATGACCTTCCAGCCTTCCGGCAGATGCCATTTCAGCTCGACGTGCTTCGGAGCCGGGAGAATGTTGGTCAGAACGAGCTGGACCTTTCTCTTTTCGCCGGGGTTGATCTCGGGGCCGTCCGGCAGAACGACGCGGCACTTTGCCCAGATGAAGTCGACCTCATAGGAGCTGCCCGGGATCGCAACAAGCTCGTTTGCAACGGTCTTGTTGTAGAAGCGGGCGATGTCGGCTTCCTCGAACTTGTCTGCGTCGCCGATATAGGCGTTCGCGCGGTTGGCTTTCAGCATGACCGGGATCATGCTGTAAACGCGGTCGGTCAGCTGCGTGCAGGTGTTCGGCAGACCGTAGCAGGAGCCGCGGTCGATGGCGACCGAGACGATGTTGTCGCCGATGTGATTCTTCCAGTCCTCCGGAATGCCCTTCGTGCCGTTGAGGATGCCGAACAGGGAACCGAGCGTTGCGCCGGTGCAGTCGGTATCGTCGCCGCAGTTGATGGCGAGGATCATCGACTTCTTGAAGTCGCCTTCGCCCCACAGCAGACCGAGCATCGCAAACGCGACGTTCGCGGGAGCCTGGAACCAGCCGAGGTCCTTCGTGGATTCGACGAGGATGTTGCGGGTCTCCTTCCAGTCGATGCCCTTGTCCTTGCAGTCGAGCAGCAGACGGATGGTCTCCGCCATGCGGCAGTTCTGCGGGATCTTGGACAGACCGAGGTCGATCAGCGTGCGCAGATCGTTGATGACGAAGGCGGCGGATTCGATCGCTGCGACGAACATGGCGGCATACGTGCCTTCGCCGGCGCCGTGGTCGACGCAGGCGTCCATGCGGGCGTACTTCATGGCGATATCCGGGCAGCCGGGAGCCATGCACGCCCAGACCTCGGTGCGGATCCACGCGCCGTTGGAGTGCTTCCAGACGTTGTTGTATTCGCCGCAGAGCGGAGCGATGAGACCGGCGCGCATATTGTTCTTGCAGATGCCGTATTCGTTCCAGTGCGGGGGAATGAAGTTGGTCCAGTATTCACCGAGGATCTGTTCGTTCAGGCTGTACGGACCCTTGTCCTCGATGGCTTTGAGCCAAACGAGCTGTAAGTCAAGGTCGTCGTTGGCGAGGACGACGTTTTCGGGCGTGGAGAAGCCCTGAATGTCGTTCAGTTCGGTCCTGCCTTCAAAGGGCGTGCCCATCGTGCCGCCGATGTTCTTGCCGATCCAGCAGGCTTTGATCTTGTCTTTTAACGTGTCTCTGTTGAATACGATCATGATAGACCTCCGAAATAATGATGTACTGACCGCAGGTTTGAGCCTGCGGGTTGAAAGCGCCTGTCAATATTATACATGATTCTGACGATTTGTCAAGCGATTTTTCAAAATTTCCGATAAAAAAGAAGGTCTCCGCCCGGTTTCCCGGACGGAGATGTTCTTTGGACAGACGGAATCATTCCTTGACGATTTCGCCGTTTTCCGCATTCTTGCGGACGCTCTCGATGCCGTTGAGGCAGCTTGCCTTTGCAGCGTAGCCTTCGGAAGCGGCGATGATCTCACCGTTGCGCGCCTTCAGACGGAAACGGAATTCGCCCTTCTTGTCGGTGTACATTTCAAACTTCGGGCAGGTAGCTGCGACGACTTCCTCGACGGTCTGGTCCTCGAAGTTGGCGATGGGAGCGTTTTTCTTGACGCTCTCGATGCCCTTCATGCAGGATGCTTCGGAGTTGTAGATCTCGCTGACGGCGATGATCTGTCCGTTGGTAGCGACGAGGTTGAACTTGGTTCCGGTCGGAACGGTCTTAACGACAAATTTTCCCATAATAAAAATCTCCTTTAAGAGTTTATTTACGATATCATTATACAGGAATCCGCACGGAATGTCAAGAGTTTTGTCGATTTTTTTCAGAATATCGCCGTATATTTCTCAAATCGGGACGAAAAACGGTGTTTTAGGAGGAAATTTACGGCACAAAGTGAGATGAAACGGCATTTTCCCAAAACACGGCTGTCCATGCGCTGATATAGGCGGAGAGCGCCGCTCAGCGGATGCCGATCCCTTCCATGAAGAAGCGGAACGCGCCGTTGTCCTTTCCCTCGCCGTCCGAGAAGCGGTGTCCGCCTTCCCAGCGGTTGGTCACGACGAGCGCGGGAACGCCGGCGGCTTCGTAGAAGCCGTGGACGCGCGGAAACAGCTCCGCAACGGCGTCATTATTGAACACGGCGTCCTCCGTGCCGACGTCGATCCACAGACGGCGGGGCGCACAGAGTCCGGCAAGCTCGGTGTCGAGGAAGCGTCCGCCGGAATCCTTCCAGACGAAATCCTGCCAGTCGTAGACTGTGCGGTCGTTGAAGAACGCCGCCGACCAGCCGCTTTTGATGCGCGTTTCGTAAGCCATCGTGTAAAGCGTGTAGAAGCCGCCGTAGGACGGTCCGCACATTCCGATGTTTTCGCCGTCGACGCCGGGCAGAGCCGTCAGCGTATCGAGCGCGCGGCTCAGTTCATAGATCTCAAAGCCCGCGATGCTCGCGCCCGACTGCTTGAGATCGGTGTCGCTCCTTCTGCGATCGTAGCGCGTGGCGAAGGTCGGGATGCCGGGCGTTTTCGAGCCGAGACTCCACAGGAGCCACTGGGGAGCGAAGACGGACGCGCCGGCTGCGACGACGCGGCGCGCGATGCCGCCGTAATTGTTCTGCCCGATGAGGTCGGTGCAGAGCTCAGGCGAACCGCCGCCGCCGTGCGCCATAACGACGAGCGGCGTTTTTTCGGCGCGTTTTCTCGGCGTGAGGAGCAGACCGGTGAAGGTCACGCCGTCTGCAATGCGGAACAGGCAGCGCTCGATGATGCAGAGCGCGTCCTCGCCGACCGGGGAACGGTCAAGCGGCGCGGCGCCGGTCCCGAAAACGGTCTGGCAGACGTCGATGCCGAGCATTTCGGCGTATTCGGCGCGGAACGCTTCGCGGTTTTCGTTCATGGTCTCTGGCGTGACGCGGGCTTCGCGGCGGACCTTCGCTGCGTCCCGCAGCATACGGATGGCGTTCTGCACACTGTCGGCGTAGATCTGGCGGATCGGCTCGGAGGTCGGGATGGATTCGGT
Organism: Eubacteriales bacterium; assembly: GCA_045600005.1. Taxonomy (GTDB): domain Bacteria; phylum Bacillota; class Clostridia; order Oscillospirales; family CAG-272; genus Flemingiibacterium. Next base: position 3,456 of record JAZRXB010000176.1, read on the forward strand.
ATAGGATTCGATCAAGGTATCACGTCCTTTTCAAAACATTTTAAGTAGAATATCACATCCGGGCGGATCTGTCAACATCCCTGTGCATTCTGAAACGGTTTTGACAGAAAGAAGTTTGATTCTGACAGAAATTCCCCCGAAGCGAAGGCTCCGGGGGAAAGCTCGCCAGAGCGGAACTCCGGGAAGAAAATCAGTTGATCTCGACCGACTTGCCGGTGCGGGCGGACTCATAGAGCGCGTCGAGGATCTTCATGATGACAACGCCGTCTTCGCCGGGCGACATACACGGCTTTTTGTCAAGGCAGCACTCGACGAAATGTTCCATTTCGGCGGTGAAGTTGTCTTTATTGCCGACCCACGACTTGAGATCCTGCGGGGTCGCGTCGACCATGAAGCCGTTCATTTCGGTGTAGAGCTTGATGCCGCCGTCGAGCGCGATGCCGCCCTTGGTGCCGTAGAGCGAGCGTCCGCCGCCGCCTTCGCCGTTGAGCGCGTAGGAGGCTTCGAGCAGCGTGGAAGCGCCGTTTTCATAGCGGATGATGCCGACTGCGTTCGATTCGACGTCGCAGAGGTCCTTCGTGGGGTCTGCTCCGTCCGGATGCCAGCCCACGCGGGTCTTGAGAGCGGCGCGCTCCTTGTGGAGCAGGTCGGAGGTGACGCAGTAGACCGAGACGGGCTTCGGGTTGCCCATCAGGTAACGGGTGAGGTCGAGCGGATGCACGCCGATGTCGATGATCGGTCCGCCGCCGGAACGGGACTTGTCGCAGAACCAGCCGCCCGGATTGCCGTTTCTTCTGAGGTAGGTCGCCTTCGAGTAGTAGATCTCGCCGAGATAGCCCTGATCGATGAAGTCCTTCGCGATGCGCGCTTCGTTCGAGAAACGGGTGACGAAGCCGAGCATCAGGAGCTTATTGTTCTTCTTTGCGGCGTCGAGCATGGCCTGCGCTTCGGTCGCGTTCATTGCCATCGGCTTTTCGCAGAGAACGTCGAGTCCGGCGTTCAGCGCGGCGATGGAGCATTCGGCGTGCGCACAGTTCCAGACGCAGACGTCCGCCGCGTCAAGCTCGACGTTCGCCAGCATTTCGGCGACCGAGTGGAAGCGCTTTTCGATGCCGAAGCGGTCGGCGGTGCGGTTAAGGGTCACGTCGTTGATGTCGCAGATGGCGGCGATCTCAACGCGCGGGTTCTTGGTGTGGCAGTTCAGATGGGTGTTGGCGATGTTGCCTGCGCCGATCATGCCGATTCTGAGTTTTTTCATGGATGATACCTCCTGAATTTATTCCGGTTTCTTTAAGATGAGTTCCTGTCCGGGCTTCTGATAGAGCGCGATGTAGTCGATGACAAGGCTGTTCTTATGTTCCCAGTCGTTCGTTTCGTCGGGTTCCGCCGAAACGGGATTGTCAAAGGCGACCGCCTGACTGAGGATGAAGTAGAGCGGATTGTGGCAGGCGAGCGCGTTCGCTTCCGCGTCGTCGGCAAAATCGTAGTGGAAATATGCCGCGCCGTCGCAGGTGAAGGTCACGCCCTTTTCGTCCCACAGATAGCCGTAGGTGTGGAAGGCGTCGCCGAACGACTGACCTTCGGGAAGGACGATGCGCTTTTGTGCGCCGTAGCGTTTGCCGTCGAGACTGGTGTGGGTCAGTCCCTTTTCCTTTCCGGCGGACGTGGGCCAGCGGTGGACGTTGCCCGCGATGCGGTTCGCGCTGCCGAAGCACTCGTAGACGTCGATCTCCTGATTGAGGAGCTCGCCGCCCTGACTGCACATCCAGAACGCCGTCCAGTAGCCCTTGCCGTCCGGGATCTTCGCGCTGATCTCGACGTAACCGTATTTCCACAGCACGCGGTTCCAGCTTCGCAGCATTCCGCCGTACCAGCCGTTGTCGTCGTGCGTCGCGGCGATCGAGAGCTTCGAGCCGGCGACCGTGCAGTTCGCGGCGCGGCGGTAGCTCGTCAGACCCTTTTTGCCCTTCGATCTGCCGCGCTCGCCGTCGAAAACGTCCCATGCGTCGGCATTGATCTCGTTTCCGACAAAGTCGTCGCACCATGTGAGCTTCCACGAACGTCCTCTGCCGCCCGACGCTTTGCCGGAAAGCCCGCCGACCGGGCTGCCTTCCTTCAGAAGCGAGCGGAGCGTGCGAAGCGCGGAAAGGCACGCCCACGGTCTGCCGCCTTTGACGAGCAGCTTCCCGCCGTCCGGCGTGATGGTCCACGCATCGGCTTCCATTTCGTCGTTCATGTCGGAGATGAGGATCGACACGGCGCGCGGCGCGTCGGCGTCGGTGAGGAGCGGCGGCTTTTTTCCGGCGACGGCTTCGATCTCCTTCACGAGACGCCCGGCTTCCTCACAGACGGGGAACGAGACGTTTTCATGCGGCAGAACGACCGCGCAGCGGGAAAGATTGGTTTTGGAGAGAGAAAAGGTGTTCATTTTCAGCCCTTGATGATGCCGCGGAGGAAGTTCGCGGCGAGCGTGATGTCAGCGCCGGGATTCGCGCCGACCTCGCGTTCGATGGTCAGATAGCCCTTGTAGCCGATCTCTTCGAGCGCTTTCAGATAAGCGGGGAAGTCGACCGAACCGGTTCCGAGCGGCACTTCCTCAAAGTAGCGCACGCGCGAGAACTCTTCGGGGACCGGGTGAACGACGCGGTAGATGTATTCGGGGTTGCCCTTGGCGAGCATACGGCCGTCCTTCGCGTGCGTGTGGACGATGTAATCCTTCAGGTTGTGAACGGCTTTCACCGGATCGTCGCCTGTGACCATGACGAGGTTCGCCGGGTCGAGGTTGACTGCGACGCCCTTCGAGCCGAGACTGTCGAGGAAGCCCTTCAGCGTGGCGGAGGTTTCGGGACCGGTTTCGATGGCGAAGTGCGCGCCGACCGAATCGGCATATTCCGCCAGCTCATGGCAGGCGTCCTGCATGATCTTGTAGCGTTCGTGCGACGGGTCGCCCGGCACGACGCCGATATGGGTGGTGACGACGTTGGTTTCAAGCTCGAGCGCGAGGTCGAGGATGCGCTTCGACTGCTCGATCAGCTCGGGATTGAGCTCGGGATGACCGAAGCCCTTGCCGAGGTCGCCGCAGAGCGCGGAGAAACGGAGTCCGTGCGCCTTCACGAAGGAGAGAAGGTCGCGCGCCTTTTCGCCGGAGAGGTTCTGGGGCGAGTTTTCGCCGCGGGTGGCGTACATCTGGAGACCGTCGAGTCCAAGCTCAGATGCCTTGACGACCGCTTCGCGGGTCGGCAGACGGAAGGATTCGAGCAGCGCGCCGATAGGAAACTGATACATGATGAAGTCCTCCTTTGAAAAACATGGAAAAATTCTGGTCAGGTACTTGTATTTTCTCTGTGAATATTATATAATAATCTGGGAGCATTTTCAAGACAGAATATTGCTCTTGTTTAACACAATATTGCCATTCGGGGACTTGACATGGGAAACGATTATTATGAGCTGCATCATGTGACCGACCCGGCGAAGCCGTTCATCTGGCACACCGGGCAGCACGGCTGCATGGCGCACTGGCATGAAAATATCGAGATCCTCCGTTTTCACGGCGCGGGACATATCCTCTGCGACCGGGAACCGACGGAGGCGGCGGCGGACGATCTCGCCGTGTTCGGGACCAATTCGCTGCACGCGGTCAGCGGCTGCGAGGAAGGGTACGACTGTCTGATCGTGGACGGGCGGTTCCTTGAAGCGTGCAGTCTGTCGCTTCCGGCTCTGCGTTTCCGGACGCTGGTGCGCGACCCGGAAGCGCTCGAGCTGTTCGACCGCGCGGCGCTGGAGATCACGGACGCAGACGGCGGACCCTTCGGCGCGGCTGCACGGAAGGCGGCGATCCTGGCGCTCTGCGTCGATCTCTGCCGCCGGTTCAGCGAGCCGCGCGAAAGGTCGGACGCGCCCGACGCGGACGGACGTGCTTCGGAAGCCGGGCGGCGCGCGCTCGGCTATGTCAGCTCGCATCTGTCGGAGCCGATGACGGGGGGCGGACTTGCCGACTACGTGAAGGTCAGCAAATATTATTTCTGCCGGGAGTTCCGGCGCAGCACCGGCTATACCGTGGTACGGTACGTCAACCATCTGCGCTGCGGCGAAGCGGAGCGTCTGCTGCGGACGGGCAGCTGCACGGTCAGCGAGGCGGCGCGCGCCTGCGGGTTCGAGAATCTGTCCTATTTTACGAGGACCTTCCGCGCGATCACCGGAAAAAAACCGAGCGAGGCCGCCGCTCTGCCGCCGACAGACGGGAATGCACGCTTTTGAGTAAAGGCATTACCGCACAGTTCTGATGGTGCGATTGCGCCGTCAGATTTCCCGTCAGACGAAACAAACCCCGGAAGGCATAGTACCTCCTATGCCGGCGAAATCTGTACAGTATGACGGGAAAGATGCAGGCAAGCGTGCCATCAAGGCGAAAGCCGTGAATTGTGCGGTATTGCCTTTACAATCGTTACTCGCGCTTATCGCCGCCGACGGACGGGAATACAGGCGCGGTCTCGTGAAAGACGAAAAAACTCCGACCTCAGCGGTCGGAGTTTTTTCGATTTTATTTGATCTTGGTCAGCAGGGAAGCAAGCTCGGCGCGGGTGATCGTCGCGTTCGGACGGACCGTGCCGTCGCTGTAACCGGTCAGAATGCCGGCTGCGACGCAGCGCTCGATGCCCTGATATGCCCACGCTTCGATCTCTGCCTTATCGGTGAAGGTGATGACCTGCACCTTGTCGGGCAGCAGAAGTCCGATTACCTTGAAGACCTCCTGACGAACGATCGGCGCGGAAGCGTCGAAGATCGTAACGCCGTTTGCGTCGGTGCCGCGTCCCGACATCAGACCGTAGGCAAGCGCCGTGTTGATGTAGGGGACCAGCGCTTCGCTCGTGTTGGATTCGAGCCTGAACGAGCCGCTGTAAACCGACGTGTCATAGCCGAGCCAGCGGACGAGCAGCTTGGCGAATTCGCCGCGCGACATTTCGAGGTCGGGGTTATAGTAAAGCGTGCCGTTCTTCTGCTTTACGCAGTCGGACGCTTCGATGACGGTCATGTCGAAGAGCGTTTCAACGGCGTCCTTCGCCCAGTGCTTGTCGATGCCGACCAGCGCGGACGACTGATCGTCGCCGTAGTCAAGCTCCGCGCCGTCGATGTAGATCGTTCCGTCGAACGTTTTGCTGTCATTGACGGCAAGAAGCGTCGTCAGACGCATCGAACCGGTCCGCAGGGACTGCGGGATCACGGCGGTCAGCTCGTTCCAGCCGACCTGACGGCTGTAATCCTTCGTCACTTCATAGGCAACGTCGTAGGTCTGTCCCGCTTCGTCGGTCAGGACGGCGTAAAGATCGGCGTCAGGCTCGCCGCTGATGCGCAGACGGATGCTCTGGGCGTCGTTCGACAGGAACACGTCTTCGGTCATGTTGACGCTCAGAACGCGGTTGTAGGACGCGGGCGAGTAGGTGAGGCTCAGCGCGAGCGAGCCTTTATCCTCCCACGATCTGTCGCTGTACGCGACGCTCAGCTTCTTCATGCCGCTGCCGGTGGCGACGTTGACCTCGCCGAGACATTCGGGGGAATCGAAGCTGCTGATCGTGTCGTTGCCGTCGCCCACGCGGATGCGCGCGTAGCGGACGAATTCATCGAACCAGACGCCGATCACCACGTCGCCCTCCACGCCCGTGAAGGCGCGGAAGCTGCCGTCCGACATCAGAACGCCCAGATCGCAGATGCAGAGCGCGCCGGGATAAGCCTTCTGATCCGGCTCGATATGCTCGCCGTTCAGCGTGAAATAATAGGAAGAAGGAGTGGAAGCGACGGGGAGCCCCTTCCATTTCGCTTCGATGGTGAGCGGAACGCGGGAACCGGGCGCGACGCGGATGTAGGACGGCGATACATTCAGCGCGTCGATCTTATCGGTGACGGTGACGATCGTGTCGGCGCTCAGCGCGGTCTTGCCCGACTTGGCGCTCGCGGTGAGACGGTACTGACCCGGGATCAGACCGGCGGTGAAGACGCCGTCCTTGCAGAAGCCGACCGACGGGTCGTATTTTGCGTCGGGGTCGAGCGCGAGGGAGAGCTTGGCGGGCTGGATGATCTCGCCGGTCGTGACCCATGCGCGGTCGCGGACGGTGCCGGTGAAGGAAAGAGAGCTTTCACGGAGCAGGACGGTCGACGCAGGCGAGAGCGTCATGCCGGCGGCCGCGCCGTTCGATTTTTCGGCTCCGACGAACAGGACCGCGTTGGCGAGAGAGCGATAGGTCTTTTCGATCGGCGTGCTGACGTAAACGCAGCCGGCGTTGGCGTCGCTGCGGACCATCACGGTCGTCGAGCTGCCGCCGTCGAGGTTCAGCGCGGTCACGCAGTCAAGCTCCGCCATGACGTCCGAAAGCTCGGCGAGCGTCAGACCGGACGAAGCCGTTGCGATGGAAGCCGCGCCGTCGACCGCGAAGAAGACGACCGTTCCGTCGCGGCGCAGACCGACCGCCGTGCGCGCGGTGCGTGCGCGTTCGCTGTCCTCGTCGACAACGCCGCCCGGCATCATGCCGTTTTCAAGGATCAGGTCCCCGCCGCCCAGCGCGGTCGTGATCTGATCCCAGCCCTCGGCGCAGGTGAAGTCGAAGGCAAGCTGGTCGCCCAGACGGATCTCGCGGAAATTCTCGTAATCGGGGTCGGTGACGGGGATGGTCAGGATGCCGCACCCGGCCGGGATGGACGTGTTGCAGTCGCCGTCCACGATATCGGTGACGGAGCCGGTGATCTGACCCTTCGCCTTGGGCGTGCCGGTCAGTTTGACGACGATCTCAAGCGATTCGACACAGGAAAGGGAAGTGGGAGCAAGCTCGCTCGTGACGAGGGCCGCGCCCTTCTGATCGGGGACTTTATTGAAGTGCGCGGCGGGAAGAACGATCCTGCGGGTCGAGTCGGTGACGGTCATCGAGACGGCGGGTCTGCCGATCACGGCGCTGCCGTCCGCCTTGAAGCCGAGCGCCCAGCGTCCTTCGTCGGACGACAGGAGCTTGCCGCCGTCGATCATGACGCCGAGCGGCACGCCGGTCATCGCGTCGTAGAAGTCGCCGTTCAGCGCGGCCAAAATCGGCTGAGCGGTGCTGTCCGCCGCCGTGACGAGGGAAGCCAGACGGTCCTTGCCGTAGAGGTTAGAGCCGTAGCGGACCAGCGGAAGGGTCCCCTTGCCGGGGGTGTATTCAAGGATGCAGGACTGCTGATTCAGCCCCATGGATTCGGAATACAGAGCGGTGTAGGACAGTCCCTGACCGATCTGTTCGCGTTTCGCGGAATAGACCTCGCCCAGCCCCGTATAAGCGGCGCCGACCGGTTCTGCGAGCAGAAGGCACGCAGTGAGGAAGGATGCCAGACGCATTTTGGAAATTTTCATGGTTTTTCCTCCTGATGATATAATTCCAGTCTCTATTATAACACATAATGTCGAAGAATGGAATCCCTTTTTCGAAAAAAATTAAATTAAATCCGTAATTTTCGCGGAAATTTCTGAAAACCGGCTTGCATGACGGGGAAAAGCGTGATATAATGGAGACAAACCTAAAAATCAAGGAGGGACAGTTATGTCCGTTATCAGCGAAATGCTCGATTCCCGCCGGCTTCCCGCGCTCGGCTTCGAGGGCGTCGACCCCGAGACCCGCCGGAAGGAGATCGTGAAGCTGCTTTCCGAGCATATTTACGGCTGCACGCCGGATTTCAAATCGACCGTCACCGCAGAGCCGTTCTATCAGAGGAAAAGCGTTTTTGCCGACAAGGGCAACAGCGCACACTACAAAGTGACCGTCACGACGCCCGGCGGAGACTTCACCTTCCCGCTCTACCTTCTGACTCCCGCGACAGACAAAAAGGTCCCGCTGATCATTAACCTGACCTTTGAAATGAAGCAGCCGAGCGGCATCGTGCCGGACGAGGAGATCCTCGACCGCGGCGTCGCCATGGCGCGCATCTATTATCAGGATATCGCCGCCGACTCGCGCGACGATCCGTTCACCGCGGGCGTGGCGCCGCTGTTCCCGCGTGAGGACGGCTGCCGGACGCTGTGGGGCAAGCTCGGAATGTGGGCGTGGGCGGCGAGCCGCGCGCTCGATTTCTTAATGACGCTCGACCTGTTCGACCCCGAAAAGATCGCCGTGCAGGGTCATTCCAGACTCGGCAAGACCGCGCTCTGGTGCGCGGCGCAGGACACCCGCTTCACCTACTGCTTCTCGAACAACGCCGGCTGCTCGGGCGACGCCGTGACGCGCGGCAAGGCCGGCGAGCAGATCGCGTTCATCACGAAGACCTTCCCCTACTGGTTCTGCGACAAATACAAGGATTACGTGGACGACGGGATCGAGCAGATGCCGTTCGATCAGCATTTCCTGCTCGCAGCCATCGCGCCGCGTCACGTGGCGGTCGGCGCGTCCCATCTCGACACGTGGGCTGACCCGGACAGCGAATTCCTCTGCTGCAAGGCGGCTTCCGACGCATGGAATGCATGGGGCAAGCCCGGCTTCATCGCGCCCGACGACCGGCTCCCCGAGATCGGCGAGAGCTTCGACGACGGGTATGTCGCGTACCACAAGCGCCGCGGCTCGCACTGCTGTGTGCGCGAGGACTGGATGACCTACATTGATTTCATGCTGAAATAAGCGGGATTGTACAGAATGTCCAAAACGATCCACTCCGTTTTGGACATTCTGCATTTTTTCTTCCCGCTTGAAAATCGAACGTGAAAAATTGTCTGACTGCACAAAAATCATCCGTATGTTTGGCTAAATTTCCGTCGTTATGAGGAGCCGTCCGGAACCTTCTTTCCCGCTCTCACGTTCTATTCAGGACGTCGGCTGCGTATAATACGTCAGAATTCACAGCCGATGGGAGTGAGAACGGTTGATTTACGATCAGGATGACCGACCCCGCCTGCTGGCGGTCTATATGCTCGAACACAGAGCGACGGTGCGGAGCGCGGCGGCGGCGTTCGGCGTCAGCAAATCCACGGTGCATAAGGACGTGACGGCGCGTCTGCCGCATCTCGACCCGGCGCTTTCCGCCGCGGTCGGCGAACTGCTCGCCGCCAACAAATCCGAACGCCATCTGCGCGGCGGCGCGGCGACCAAGCTGAAATATCAGATCGCAAAACGTACAAAAAGCAAGCGATAACATTGTACAATATATACATAAAAAGATGGGCGGACTCCGCTCATTTTTTTATTCATCCTCTTATAAAACTCTTTACAATTTCCGTTTTTTGTTGTATAATATAACGTAGAACAGAAAATGGAAAGACCGGCTTTCCGAACGGAGAGCCGCATTTCCGAAAGCTAAGGAGAATCATGACGGCAAAGGACGAGGCGCTGAAGCGCTATTTCGGATACGATTCCTTCCGGCGCGGACAGGAACCGATCATCGACAGTATTTTATCGGGACGGGACGTGCTGGCGGTCATGCCGACCGGCGCGGGCAAGTCGATCTGCTATCAGCTCCCCGCCGTCCTGCTGCCCGGCGTCACGCTGGTGATCTCGCCCCTCATCTCGCTGATGAAGGATCAGGTCGGAGGGCTCAATCAGATCGGCATCCGCGCCGCATACCTCAACAGCTCGCTGACGGCGAACCAGATGCGGCTCGCGCTCGCCAACGCAAGGCGCGGGGTCTACAAGATCATCTACGTCGCGCCCGAACGTCTGATGACCGACAGCTTTCTCGATTTTGCCGCTTCGGTGAACGTGTCGCTGATCGCCGTCGACGAGGCGCACTGCGTGTCGCAGTGGGGACACGACTTCCGCAAGAGCTACACGGAGATCTCCGCGTTCGTGTCAACCCTCCCCGTCCGGCCGATCGTCGCCGCGTTCACCGCGACCGCGACCGAGCAGGTCAAGGACGACGTGCGCACGCTGCTCGCGCTGCGCGACCCGTTCGAGATCACGACCGGCTTCGACCGTCCGAACCTCTATTTCGGCGTCGAGCGTCCGAAGGACCGTATCGCTTTCCTGCTCTCCTACCTCGAAAAGAACCGCGGGAAATCGGGCATCATCTACGCGATGACGCGCAAAAACGTCGAGAAGATCTACGACGCGCTTCTCCGCGCCGGCTGTTCGGTCACGCTCTACCATGCCGGGCTCAGCGACGAGCAGCGCTCGCAGAATCAGGAGGATTTCATTCACGACCGGAAGGACGTCATGATCGCCACCAACGCTTTCGGCATGGGCATCGACAAGCCGGACGTCGCGTTCATCCTCCACTACAACCTGTCGCTTTCGATGGAAGCCTATTATCAGGAGGCAGGCCGCGCCGGACGCGACGGGCAGGAAGCCGAATGCATCCTGCTCTATTCCGCCGCCGACATCCGCACCGCGCAGTTCCTGATCGAGAACAGCACCGACGACGACAAAACGCTCGACCCGGCGGAAGCGGCGGCGGAGAAGAAGCGGAAGCTCGAAAAGCTCCGAAAGGTCCTGCGCTACTGCAGCAGCACGACCTGTCTGCGCGCGTCGATCCTGCGCTATTTCGGCGAAAAGCCGGAGAGCGAACGCTGTGAAAAATGCTCGTGCTGCACGGCGCATTTTGTTCGGCGCGACGTGACGAACATCTCCGACGCGATCTTCCGCGCCATCGGGGAGACCGGCGAGCGCTTCGGCATGGCGTTCATCACCGATTTCCTGCACGGCGACGACGGCGAACGGATGATGGCGGGCGGCTACGACGAGCGGGACGGCTTCGGAAGTCTTGCGCACGAGAAAGCAGCGCTCATCCGCGACGTGATGGACCGGCTGATCGACGCGGGGCTTCTCGAAAAAACGGAGGGGGACTATCCCATCCTGAGGGTGACGGAAGCGTTCCGCAGTTTCTACCGTTCGGGGCGGAAGCTCACGATGAACGTGCGCGACGAGGAAAAGCCGGTCAGAAAACCGAAGAAAGCGTCCTCGTCGACCGATTTCGCTCCCGGTTCGCTGGACGAAGCGCTCTATCAGCGTCTGCGCGCCTACCGGCGCGAGACCGCCGACCGGCGCGGGATCCCCGCGTACTGCGTCTTCTCCGACGCGGCTCTGCGCGGCATCACGGCGCTCAAGCCGAAGAACCGGTTCGAGCTTCTGAACGTGCGCGGCATCGGCAGCGAGCTGGCGGGACGGTACGGGGAGGACGTGATCGCCATCGTCCGCGAAATGACGATGAGCCGCGCCGATTAGAAATTTCTGCCGTGTGACGGAATACGACAGTTTTTCGCGTCCATACTATGTTATAATCAACCATCAACCTTCAGAAAGGACTGAGCGAATGCAGTCACATGACAAGGGAGACCTTGCCGCCTATTATTTCCATCAGGGAACCAATTACCACGCCTGCGATTACCTCGGCTGTCATGTCGTAAGGGACGGAGAGAAGCCGTCCGTCGTCTTCCGCACGTGGGCGCCGAACGCGCAGAGCGTCGAGGTGACGGGCGATTTCTGCGGATGGGACAAGGGCGTTCCGATGAAGCGCGTCACCGAAATGGGCGTGTGGGAAGCCGTTTATATACCCGACGACCCGGATATGCCGTTTGACGGTCTCAACTACAAATTCCGCGTTTCGTCGTTGAACGGGACGCACCTGAAAGCCGACCCCTACGCCTTTTATGCCGAGGGTCCCGGCGGGTCCGCGTCGAAGATCTGGGAGAAAAAGCCGTTCGGCTGGACCGATTCGCTCTGGCTCGCCCGGCGGATGCGTCTGACCAAGACCGCGCTCCGCTCCGAAAACGCGGACTTCTATCCCGCGCCGATGAATATTTACGAGCTTCATCTCGCTTCATGGCGGACAAAGGACGGGAAGGGGACCGCCGACGGCGAACATTACCTGAACTACCGTCAGATCGCCGACGAGCTGGCGCCCTACGTCAAGCAGATGGGCTATACGCACGTCGAGCTTCTGCCCGTGATGGAGCATCCCTTCGACGGCTCGTGGGGCTATCAGGTGACGGGATATTACGCGCCGACCTCCCGCTTCGGCACGCCGGACGACTTCAAATATTTCGTCAACACGATGCACGCGATGGGGATCGGCGTGATCCTTGACTGGGTCCCCGCGCACTTCCCGAAGGACGAACAGGGACTTTACGAATTCGACGGCTCGCCGCTCTACGAGTATCAGGGCGACGACCGGAAGGAACACGCCGTGTGGGGAACGCGCTTCTTCGACGTGGCGCGCAACGAGGTCGAAGCCTTTCTTGTCTCGAACGCCTTCTGGTGGATCGAGGAGTATCACGCCGACGGACTGCGCGTGGACGCGGTCGCGTCGATGCTCTACCTCGATTTCGACCGTCTGCCGGGCGAATGGATCCCGAATCCCGACGGCGGCAACCTGAACTACGAGGCGATCGCTTTCTTCAAAAAGCTCAATTCGGTGCTGCTCGGCGCGCACCCCGACGTTCTGATGATCGCCGAGGAATCGACCGCTTTCCCGATGGTCACGAAGCCGGTCGCGGACGGCGGGCTCGGGTTCAGCTTCAAGTGGAACATGGGCTGGGCGAACGACACGTTCGAGTATCTGGCGACCGACCCGTTTTTCCGGAAGTGGAAGCACGAAAAGCTCACCTTCCCGATGATGTATTCGCTGAACGAAAACTATATCCTCCCCGTCTCGCACGACGAGGTGGTCCACGGCAAAAAGTCGCTGCTCGACAAATCGTTCGGCTCCTACGAGCAGAAATTCGCGGGAACGCGCCTGTTCTTCGCCTACCAGATGACCCATCCGGGCAAAAAGCTGACCTTCATGGGCTGCGAATACGGACCGTTCCGGGAGTGGGACTACGAAAACCAGCTCGAATGGTTCATGCTCGACTACGACGCGCACAAAACGCTTCGGCTGTATACCGCTGCGCTGAACCGGTTCTACCTCACGCACCGCGCGCTGTGGGAGATCGACTTCTCGTGGGAAGGCTTCGAGTGGCTGCTCGCGGACGACAGGGACGACAACGTGATCGCCTACCGCCGGCGCGGTCGGAAAGCGAACCATGAGCTTGCCGCAGTGTTCAACTTTTCGCCGGTCGAGCGCCGGGGCTTCGTCCTGCCCGGTATGAAGCGCGCGCTGTGGCGCGAGGTCTTCACGAGCGACGACAGTGCGTTCGGCGGAAACGGCGTCACGAACGACGGCGTTCTCGACGCGGCGGACGGTTCGCTGACCCTCACGCTGCCGGGACTTTCCGCCGTGATCCTTGAGCCGGTCCCGGCGGTGGGACGCCGGTCGGGCGCTGAATCCTGATTAGTATAAATATATTGAAAGAAAGGGTACCGTCATGTCTGTCTTCACCAAAAAAGAATGCGTCGCCATGCTCCTTGCAGGCGGGCAGGGCAGCCGGCTTTACACGCTGACCGAAAAAACGGCGAAGCCCGCCGTCCCCTTCGGCGCAAAATACCGCATCATTGATTTCACGCTCTCCAACTGCGTCAATTCCGGCATCGACACGGTAGGCGTGCTGACCCAGTATCAGCCGCTCGTGCTGAACGAATATATCGGCAACGGTCAGCCGTGGGACCTCGACCGCATGAACGGCGGCGTGATGGTCCTCCCGCCGTATCAGGGCAAAAAGTCCGCCGACTGGTACCGCGGCACGGCGAACGCGATCTATCAGAATCTCAATTTCATCGACCGCTACGACCCGGATTATGTGCTGGTCCTGTCGGGCGACCACATCTACAAGATGGATTACAGCGCCATGCTCGACTACCACAGGAAGATGAACGCCGCCGCGACCATCGCCGTCATCGACGTGCCGCTCGATCAGGCGAGCCGGTTCGGCATCATGAACACCGACGCGGACAACCGCATCTATGAATTTGAAGAAAAGCCGAAGGAGCCGAAAAGCACGAAGGCTTCGATGGGCATCTATATCTTCAACCGCCGCGAGCTGGCAGCCTATCTGACCGCCGACGAAAACAACCCCGATTCCGCCAACGATTTCGGCAAGAACATCATCCCCGCCATGCTCGAAGCAGGCGAGAGAATGTTCGCCTACGAGTTCTCCGGCTACTGGAAGGACGTCGGAACCATCGGCAGTCTGTGGGAGGCCAACATGGATCTGCTCGGCGACCAGCCGGTGTTCAATCTCTATGACAAGGACTGGAAGATCTACTCGCGCAGCGAGGTGCGTCCGCCGCACTACATCGGCAGCGACGCGAAGGTGATCGGTTCGATCGTGACCGAGGGCTGCGAGGTGCACGGCATCGTCGAGAACTCCATCCTGTTCGGCGGCGTGAAGGTGGCGCGCGGCGCTTACATCCGCAACTCGATCGTCATGCAGGACACCGAAGTGAAGGAGGGCGCGTCGATCTTCTATTCCATCATCGACGGCGACACCGTGATCGGCGCGGGCGCGAAGATCGGCGAAGCGAAGGAAAGCGGCAAGGGCATCACGCTGATCGGCGGCGGACTGCAGCTGCCTGCCGGGATCAGCATCCCCGCGGGCGACATGGTCAACGAAGCCTATCTTGAAAAAGAAAAGAAAAACTGAGGAAAGGATTGACGAACAATGTCTGTACAGGGTATCATCTTCTCGAATCTCCACGACAAAAACATTCCCGAGCTGACCCGCAAGCGCACGATGGCGTCAGTCCCCTACGCCTGCCGCTACCGTCTGATCGACTTCGCGCTCTCGAACATGGTCAATTCCGGCATCACGTCGGTCAGCGTCATCACGCACTATAACTACCAGTCGCTGATGGACCACATCGGCGCCGGCAAGGACTGGGACCTCGCCCGCCGTTCGGGCGGTATCAAGATCCTTCCGCCCTATATCACCGCGTTCTCGAACAATCAGAACCTGCTCTATAATTCCCGCATGGAGGCGCTCAAAAGCGTCAACTACTCGGTCAGCCGCTTCAACGCCGACTATGTGGTCCTCTCCGACTGCGACGTCATCTGCAACATTGACCTCAACGACATGATCAGCGACCATGTGAAGAACGGCGCGGACATCACCATCGCGGTCAAGCGCGTGCTGCTCTCCCACGAATCCGCCGCGCGCAACGTGATCGTCGATTCGTCCGAGGACGGACGCATCACCGACGTCACCCCCTATCCGACCAACATGACCGGCTACCACGACATCAATCTGAACATTCTCGTCATCAACCGCGAGTATCTCCAGAGCGTCGTTCTCGACGCGATCGCGCACGGCTACACGAGCTTCAACCGCGACGTGCTGTCCCGCAGCGCTTCCCGACGGAACTTCCGCATTTACAAATACGACGGCTATTTCGCCAACATCAGCTCGCTGGAGGACTATTACCTCCATTCGATGGAGCTGCTCGGCGACTCCGACGCGCGCGAATCGCTGTTCGGCGTCAAGCAGCGCCCGATCTACACGAAGGTCCGCAACTCCGCGCCGACCAAGTACAGCGAATCGTCGAACGTGCGCAATTCTCTGGTCGCCGACGGCTGCGTCATCGACGGAACGGTCGAGAATTCGATCCTGTTCCGCGGCGTCAAGATCGGACGCGGCACGACGGTCCGGAACTCGATCCTGTTCCAGGACACCGTGACCGGCGAAAACGTCTTCCTAAACTGCGTCATCTCGGACAAAAACGTCAACATCCGCGACGGTCGGATGCTCTCCGGTCACGAATCCCTGCCGTTCTTTATCGAGAAGGGAAAAATGATCTGACCTTTCCCCCGTTTGAAGGAACAAAGAAGCATGGATACGCCGGTTCGGTCGGGTTTTCGGCGGAAAATTCCTGAGTTTATGGAGTATTTCACCGAAAAGCCGCATTCGGCGTTTCCATTCCATCACCCCCGATGAGAAAGGAACACGATGATGAAGAAAATTCTGTTTGTTGGCTCTGAAGCGCTTCCGTTCGCGGCGACCGGCGGACTCGGCGACGTACTCGGTTCGCTGCCCGCAGCTCTCTGCGCGGCAGACCCCGAATGCGACGTGCGCGTCGTTCTGCCGATGTATCAGGTCGTGGCGGAAAAGTACAGAAAGGACATGACGCTCGTCACCGAATTCACGGTGAACCTCTCGTGGAGACGGCAGTACTGCGGCGTATGGAGCCTGACGCGCGGCGGCGTGACCTGTTATTTCATCGACAACGAATACTATTTCAAGCGCGAATCGCTCTACGGCAGCTTTGACGACGGCGAACGCTACGCCTTTTTCTGCAAGGCGGTCATGGAGATGATGCCGCTCATCGGCTTCATCCCGGACATCCTGCACTGCCACGACTGGCAGTCCGCGCTCTGCGTGATCTATCTGAAGCGGAAATACTGCTATCTCGACGACTACGCGAACATGAAGGCGGTCTATACCATCCACAACATCGGCTATCAGGGCATCTACAACTTCGATATTTTAGGCGACATCTTCTGTCTCGATTCGTGGGACCGCTACGTTGTCGAATACGACGGCTGCATCAACCTGACGAAAGGCGCGATCGTCTGCTGCGACAGACTGACCACCGTCAGCCCGACCTACGCCGAGGAGATCAAGACCGACTACTATTCGAGCGGGCTGGGACACATCATCCGGATGTATCAGGACAAGCTCTGCGGCATCGTCAACGGCATCGACACGACATACTACAACCCCGAAAACGATCCCGTCATCACCGCGCCGTTCAGCGTCTCGTCCATCGAGAAAAAGCTCGACAACAAGCGCGCTCTCCAGCGCACCTTCGGTCTGCCCGAGCGGGAAGACGTGCCGCTGATCGCGATGGTTTCGCGGCTGGCGTCTCACAAGGGCTTCGAGCTGGTCAGAAGGGTCGGCGACGAGATCCTTTCCGACGACGTGCAGATGGTCGTTCTGGGGACCGGCGAGGTCGAGATCGAGGACTATTTCACCGATCTGTCCCGCCGCCGTCCCGACCGCTGCGGCGTGCAGCTCGCGTTCAACAAGGAGCTTGCCAAGCAGATCTACGCCTCCGCCGATCTGTTCCTCATGCCGTCGAAGTCGGAGCCCTGCGGTCTTGCGCAGATGATCGCCTGCCGCTACGGGACCGTTCCGATCGTCCGCGCGACCGGCGGACTTGCCGACACGATCCTCCCCTTCAACCCCGAGACCGGAGAGGGCAACGGCGTCAACTTCCTCACCTACAACGCGCACGATATGCTCGACGCCGTGCGCCGCGCCGTTTCGCTCTGGCACGATCCCGCCGCGTGGAACCGCCTGACCGTGAACGCGATGGAGTCCGACTTTTCGTGGAACGCTTCCGCGAAAACCTATCTCGCCATGTACGAATCTCTCTGAAACATAATTTTGACTAAGGAATGATACCAATGAATAACGCATATACCAGAGAACAGTTAAAAGAAGCCTTCGTCTCCAAGCTCGCGCGGTATTTCGGCACGACGCCCGAAGAAGCGAGCGAGGAGCAGGTCTATAAATCCGTCATCCTGTCCGTCAAGGATCTTCTCAGCGAAAAGCGCGCCGCCTTCAAGCTCGACACCAAGCGTCAGCAGGGCAAGAAGATCTACTATCTCTGCATGGAATTCCTGATCGGGCGCTCGCTGAAAAACAACCTGCGCAACCTCGGCATCGCCGACACGTTCGGCGAGGTCCTGTCCGAATACGGCTATTCGCTCGACGAGCTGTATCAGCGCGAGCCTGACCCCGGACTCGGAAACGGCGGTCTCGGACGGCTTGCCGCCTGCTTCATGGACGCGCTCACGTCGCAGGAATACGCTTCCACCGGTTTTTCGCTGCTCTACGAGTACGGTCTGTTCAAGCAGCGCGTCATCGACGGCGAACAGATCGAGCTTCCCGACGAATGGATGCCGGGCGGCGACGTCTGGCTCGTCCCGCGCAAGGATAAGACCTTCACCGTCCGCTTCGGCGGAAAGGTCAGCGAGACGTGGGAGAACGGCCGGTGCAGCATTACGCACGAAGGCTGCGACGCGGTGCAGGCGGTCCCCTACGACATGATGATCTCGGGCGCGGATTCGAAGGCGGTCAATATCCTCCGCCTGTGGAAAGCCTGCGACACGTCGAGCTTCAACATGAACCTGTTCTCACAGGGACAGTACTACAAGGCGATGCAGGAGGGGACCAACGCCGATATCATCTCGAAGGTGCTTTATCCGGCGGACAATCACGCCGAGGGCAAGTTCCTCCGCCTGACGCAGCAGTATTTCCTCGTTTCCGCGTCGCTCCAGAGCATCGTCGCCGATCATCTGACCACCTACGGCTCGCTCGCGGGCTTCGCCGACAAGGCAGCCATCCACATCAACGACACGCATCCCGCGCTCGTCATCCCGGAGCTGATGCGCATTCTGCTCGACGTGTACAACTACACGTGGGAGGAAGCGTGGAAGCTCGTCACAGCGACCGTTACCTACACCAACCACACCGTCATGCCCGAAGCGCTCGAAACATGGAACGAGGATCTGTTCCGCATCAAGCTGCCCCGCATTTACTCGATCATCTGCGAGATCACCCGCCGCTTCTGCGCCGGACTGTGGGAAGCCTATTCGGGCGACTGGGACCGCATTTCGCGTATGTCGATCGTCGCCTACGGACAGATCCGCATGGCGAATCTGTCGGTCGTCGGCTCGCACACGGTCAACGGTGTGTCCGCGCTCCATTCGGACATCTTGAAGCAGACCGTTTTCCACGATTTCTACAAAAATTCGCCGCAGAAGTTCACCAATGTCACCAACGGCATCGCGCACCGCCGCTGGCTTTGCTACTCGAACCCGCAGCTGACCGCGCTGATCGACGACTGCATCGGCGACGGCTGGCACAGGGAACCCGAACGGCTCGACGAGTTCGCCGCTTTCGCCGACGACCCGGCGGTCCTCGATAAGATCGGCGCGATCAAGCGCGCGAACAAGGCGAACTTCGCCATCTACGCCGAAAAGCGCGCCGGTGTGAAGCTCGACCCCGATTCGATCTTCGACGTGCAGATCAAACGTATGCACGAGTACAAGCGTCAGCTCTTAAACGTGCTGCGCATCATCAGCCTGTACGTTCAGCTCAAGGAAAATCCCGACCTCGATATCACGCCGCAGACCTTCATCTTCGGCGCGAAGGCCGCGCCCGGATACTATATGGCGAAGAATATCATCCGCCTGATCTGTTTCCTCAGCGCGGACATCGAACGCGACCCGAAGCTGCGCGAAAAGCTGCGCGTCGTCTTCATGGAGGACTATAACGTCAGTCTCGCCGAGATCCTCATCCCGTCCGCCGACATCAGCGAACAGATCTCGCTCGCGGGCAAGGAAGCCAGCGGGACCGGCAACATGAAGCTGATGGCGAACGGTGCGCTGACCATCGGTACGCTCGACGGCGCGAACGTCGAGATCTTCGAGCGCGTCGGCGCGGAGAATATGTACCTGTTCGGTCTGACCACGCCGGAGGTGGACGATCTGTGGAAGCGCGGCTACAACGCGATGAACTACTATCTCAAATCCGATAAGCTCCGCGCCGCCGTCGACGCGCTCGACAACGGTTTCGCCGGGCATCCGTTCGGGGATTTCCGTCAGTATCTGACGAGCCCGCAGGCTGCTTACGGCATCGCCGACCCGTATATGTGCCTTGCCGACTTCGATTCGTACTACGCGGTCCATGAAAAAATGATCGCCGACTACGCAAAGCGCGGGGAGTGGAACCGGAAGTCCCTCATCAACACGGCGCGCGCTGGCTTCTTCTCCGCCGACCGCGCCATCCGCGAATACGCCGACAATATCTGGCATATCAAGCCGATCAAGTGATGTTAGTCTATTCGTCCTATTCCGAGATCGGAGAAACCATCCGCGTGAAAAAGACGTCCGCCCGTGAGGGGCGGACGTCTTCGGC
>JAZRXB010000177.1:0-7119 GCA_045600005.1 Eubacteriales bacterium
TGACCGGCATACCGGCTTCCGGACCGATATCGCCGAGACCGAGGATCGCGGTGCCGTCGGTGATGACGGCGACGGTAAGTCGGATCGTAGCCATGTCGTTCTGGGAGCCCAGGAGTTGGGTACCACAGTTGTCTTCCTAAGACCGCTTGGCCTCCGACTTACAGGACGCATTTGCCCTCCATGACCGGCATACCGGCTTCCGGACCGATATCGCCGAGACCGAGGATCGCGGTGCCGTCGGTGATGACGGCGACGGTGTTCCAGCGGCGGGTCAGCTCAAAGGACTTGTTGTAATCCTTCTGGATGGCGAGACAGGGTTCTGCGACGCCGGGCGTGTAGGCGAGCGACAGCTGCTCGCGGTTCTTGACAGGCACGCGCGAAACGACTTCGAGCTTGCCCTTCCATTCAGCGTGCTTTTTCAGCGATTCTTCTCTGATATTCATGATATTTCTATCCTTTCGGTTTGTCTGTTCGCCGATTGTTTAATGCTATAAGATGACAAACGTTATACTAAAATCCGTTTTTATGTCGGCTTTGCCGACATAAAAACACCTCTAAGGCGAGCCCTCGCGCCGAAATGGGGAGAGCCGTCAAAACAAGTTTTGCCGGCGGCGTAAGCGCGAGTACCGATCGTAAAACGAAGTTTTACAATCGACCAGTTTATCTGTAAGAGCTTGCGGCAGCGTTGTCAAACGAAACGTCGCCGAGGTAATCGACGGGGTTCAGACCGACGTACTTGCACATATCGAACATTTCGGCGACCGTGTTGATGTTGACGGCGATGCCGTTCTCCATGCGGTCCTTCACGGCGAAGAATTCCTTTTCGCCGTGCGTGTAAATGCGCTCCTGACCTTCCGCCCTGGGCGCGTCGCGCAGCTCCTGCAAGAACGCGGAGAAATGCGCTTTGATCTCATCGGGGTCGCCGAAGACCGCCGGATCGATCGCCATGAAGCCGTGGCAGGTGCCGCCCTTTCCGCCCACGTGCGTGTGGTTGGAGGTCATGCCCATCGAGAGGATCGACGTGAAGATCTCGCAGAACATCCCGTAGCCGTAGCCCTTGTGGCTGCCGGTCTGCTCGCATTCGCCGCCGAGCGGCATGATGCCGCCGCCGCGCTTTGCGACGATGTTGCCCAGCACATCCTTCGCGTCGGTCGTGCCGTGACCGTTCGCGTCGAGCGCCCAGCCTTCCGGCAGAGGCTTGCCGAGCTTGTTGTAGATCTCGAGCTTGCCGCGGGTGACGACCGTGGTCGAAGCGTCGAAGAAGAAATCATAGGGGTCTGCGGGCATGGCGACCGCGATCGGGTTGGAGCCGAGCATGGCGAGACGGCTGTACGTCGGGACCATGATGGCTTCGCTGTTGGTGAACGCCATGCCGATCAGTCCTTCGCGGCACGCCATTTTCGCGTAGTAGCCCGCGATGCCGAAGTGGTTGGAGTTGCGCACGGTGGTGATCGCCATGCCGGTGGTCTTCGCCTTTTCGATGGCGATGTCCATCGCCTTGTGCGCGATGAGCTGACCCATGCCGTCGTGTCCTTCGATGACGGCGGAAACGGGCGTTTCAAAGACGGTCTCAGGCTTTGCGTCGACCCTGATCTGACCTTTTTCGATGCCCTTGTGGTAACGGACGAGACGCTGCATACCGTGCGACTCGATGCCGTAGAGGTCGGACGTGAGCAGAACGTCGGTGATGATGGCGCTTTCGTCCTTCGTGAAGCCGAATTTGACGAAGCAGTCCTCGCAGAATTTCTTTAACGTTTCATAGGAATAGGTGAGATAATTCTTCATAGATGTCCTCCGGAAAAATGATTTGATAATATTATATCATTTTCTGCCGGATTTTGCTATTGACTTTTTGCAAAAGAAGAAAAATTATTTTCATTCCGTTTTGTTGCTTTGTTAAAAAACGTCGATTCCGTCCGACCGAAACCGGCGGGAGACGTCCGAAGACTCCTCCCGCCGGCCGTCAGTCCGGACGTATCGTTTCACCGTTTCAGCCGCGAACGCGCCTTTCAGCCGCAGACGTGTCTTTCAGCCGCGTGTTGTCTTCACGAACGCCGTGCTGCCGCCCTTCATCGTGAGCTTTCCGTCCGTCACCGGGACGCATTCCCACGTCCGGTCCTCGTCGACGACCCACGCTTCGCCGACAAACGGTCTGCCGTCAAGCTCGATACTGACCGTATCCTCTGCCGGAAGCGATCGGGCGAGCCCCTCGTCGTCGTTGTAGAAGGAGATCAGCGCCGCCGTTCCGTTCTCACCGTCTGCCGCCGCCGCATAAAGGTCTTTGTCACACTCGACCGCGACCGCGCCGCCGGTCAGCTTGAGCTGATTCCACGCATAGAGCGTGTAATAGGGCTTGCAGCGGATGAGCGGACGCTGCGCGCCGTGCCGTCCCATCGGCGTGGGCGCGAACATTCCGTTCCACGACGTGAAGAAGACCGACTGCACATCGTAGTACATCGCCTTGTCCACGTTCGTATGCTGGAGCGTGCAGACCACCGCCGCCGTGAACGCCGCGCCGAACGCCGTGCCGTGCAGATCGAGACTCTTCTGTACCGAATCGTCCCAGCGCCAGACGTAGTTCCACTCGTCGAAGATGCTCTCAACGCCCGAAAAGCCGTATTTGTCGAGCAGCTTCTGCGCGGTTTCCGCAAGCGAACGCGCCTGTTCCGGCGTGTGGATGTAGCCATGCCACGAGAAGAAATCGACCGGCGCGCCGCTCTCCTTCACGTGCGCCAGCCATTCGGCGCACATCCCGGAGGTCGGCGACGTGAACGCGCAGCCGCCGACCTTCACGTCGGGATGATCGCGCTTGATGATCGGCGCAGCCGCGTCATAGAGCGCGAAAAATTCCTCGTGCGTGCCGGTCCAGCAGCGGTTCGTCAGGTCCGGCTCGTTCCAGATCTCCCAGTATTCAATGCCCATGTGGAAACCGTTCGCCCAGCCCTCGTTGTAGTGGCTGACGATGTGCGAGCAGATCTCGCCCCACTTTACGGAGTTCTTCGGCGGATGGATGTAACGCTTGACCGGCTGGTGCTCGATGGTGCTGCCGAGCCGGTAGAAGGGCTTCGTTCCGGCTTCGCACATCGCTTTCAGATACTCGTCGGTAAAGGCGAAGTTGTACGACGCGGGATCGTTCACGTCCTTGTCAAAGTCCGGGAACACACAGTGGATATCCACGTATTCGCCCGCGCCGAGCGGGTATTCGATGTCGTGCGTGCGTCCGAAGGGGATGCCCGCGTCCTTGAAATCCCCGATCGCGTTGAACGTGAAGTTGCCGGTCACGGGACCGCCGCCCACGCCGTTCAGAGGACGGATCTCTCCGCATTTTTTCGCCGTGTCGATTCGGATGGTTCTCATGTCGTTACCTTTCTTTCCTTTCGGAATCATCAGCCGACGACCTTCGCGCCGTCGAGAAAGACCGCGCGGACGCCCGTCGTGTTCTGCATGACGTCGCCCTCAGCCAGCACGATATCGGCGTCCTTGCCGACCTCCAGCGAACCGACCCGGTCCGCAATGCCGATGTGACGCGCCGGATTGATCGTGATCGCCTTTAACGCCTCGAACGGGTCCATGCCCGCCCGGACCGCCAGACCCGCGCAGATGGGAAGATATTCCTGCGGGATGACCGGCGAATCGGTCACGATGCTGACCGCGACGCCCGCCTTTGCCAGAATGCCGGGCGTCGTGAAGGTTTTGTTGACAAGCTCGACCTTGCTTGCGCCGGTGAGAGACGGTCCGACCGTGACCGGGTACCCTGCCCGCACGAGCTGATCGACGATCAGATGACCCTCGGTACAGTGCTCGATGGTCAGCTTCACGCCGAATTCCTTTGCGATGCGGATGGCGGTGCAGATGTCGTCGGCGCGGTGCGCGTGCGCTTTCAGCGGAATTTCGCCGCGCAGCACCGAGATCATCGCCTCATATTTCATGTCGAACGCCGGGCGCTTGGAAGCGTCGCTTCCCGCCGCATCCTTCTTTTCCAGATATTCGCGCGACTTGTACAGAAGCTCGCGGAGCTTTGCCGCCGTCGTCATGCGGACCGACACGCCGTGACCGGAATAGCAGTTCTTCGGATTCTCGCCGAACGCGCATTTCATCGCCGCGTTTTCCCTAATCACCATTTCGTCGATGCATACGCCGTACAGCTTGGCGGCAAGGAAGCTGCCGCCGACCACGTTGGCGCTGCCGGGACCGGCGCAGACCGTCGTCACGCCTGCCGCGAGCGCCTGCGGGATGGCGAGGTCCTGCGGGTTGAAGCTGTCGACGGCGCGAAGCTGCGGCGTGACCGGGTCGCTCTTTTCGTTGTAATCGAAGCCGGGCGCGCCGGTCCCGTAATTGTCAAGACCGATGTGGCAGTGCGCCTCAACGAAGCCGGGATAGACGTTCAGCCCGGATGCGTCGAAGATCTCCCCGCCGTCTGCGGGAAGATCTTCCCCGATGGCGGCGATCTTTCCGTCCTTCACGAGAAGGTCGGCTCTGTAAGACTCGCGGTGTACCGCGTCGTAAACGGTTCCGTTTCTGATCAGCATGATATCCCTCCGTCAGCGTTTCTGAGCGGCGAGCCACTCGATGAGATCGGTCGATTCATACGCGCGCACCCAGCTGCCGTGTCCGACCTTATCATAGGCGGTGAAGGTCACGTCCGCGCCCGCTCTGCGCGCCGCGTCGACCATCTGCTCGGAATACGAGAAGGGGACCACGTTGTCATCGAGTCCGTGGAACACGCGGAGCTTTTTGCCTTTCAGCACGCCTGCGCGCCACGACAGACCGCCGCCGCAGATCGGCGCGCCGCACGAGAAGAATTCGGGGAAGGTCAGAAGCATTTCCCACGTGCCGAAGCCGCCCATCGAAAGACCGGTGACGCTGATGCGTTCGGGGTCGCCGTGATAGAAGGCGACGGCTTCGTCGATCCACTTTCTGAGCGGATAGGCGAGATGGTTCCACGTCATGCCCTCCGGACACTGGGGAGAGAGCGTGACGACGCGCAGTCCGTGATAGTCCGGGTCGGCGGCGAAATACTTCGGGATACCGTGGACCTTCACGCGGTCAAGCTCGGTCGTACCGTTCCCGCGCTCGCCCGCGCCGTGCAGGAAGACGATGACGGGAAGGCTTTCCTTTTCGGGGTCGAAATCCTTCGGCAGCGTGACAAGTCCCGCCATCGTGCCGGCGACCTCGGCGGGACGGGAGAAGATCTGGATCTGTTCCATATTAAAAGAAACCTCTTTTCTGAGTTTTTTTCCATTATAACGTATTCCCCGCCGTTTGTCAAGTGCCGCCCCGCCGTTTTCACAAAATCGGACGAATCCTGCATCTTTTCGGAAAAATGCCGCGTTCCGCTTGACAGAACGCGCCGGGCGGCGTATAATGAAAAAAAGTCCGGTTCTGCCCGGACGTTCCTGAAAGGAAGGATACTCATGGAATCTGAAGCAATGAAGACCGCGTCCGTCCTGAACGCGGGAAACCCTTACCGCCTGCTGAAAGCGTTTGATAAGGCGCGCCGCGGCGAGCCGATCACCTACGTTTCGCTCGGCGGCTCGATCACGGCGGGCGCAAAGGCGACCGCGCGTCCGAAGTGCTACGCCGCCCTCGTCGCCGCGTGGCTAAAGGAACGGTTCGGCGACGCGAACGTGAACTTCGTCAACGCAGGCATCGGCGCGACCGGTTCGCTGATCGGCGTACACCGCACCGCGCGCGACGTGCTGGCGTACCGCCCCGATCTCGTCATCGTCGAATACGACGTCAACGACAACGCCGCGCCCTATGCCGACGTGACGTATGACAACCTCTTAAACCGCCTGTTGAACAGCGAAACGAAGCCCGCCGTCCTCGCGCTCGGAATGCCGACGCAGAGCGGCACGAGCGCGCTCGAACGCCACCTGCCCGCCGCGCTCTACTACGACGTGCCGTTCGTCAGCTTCCGCTCGGCGCTGGAGCCCGGACTTGCCGACGGTTCGATCAACTGGAACGACCTCTATGCCGACAACGTTCACCCGAACGACGCCGGACACGCGCTCTGCGCGTCCCTCATCACGTCCTTCCTCGCCGGTCTGCTCGACAGGCCCGTTTCCGGTGAGGACACGCCCGAAAAGCCCTGCTTCACCGAAAACGTCTATACCTCGTCGCAGATTTATTACCTGTCCGATCTCGCGCCCGACAGCAAAGGCTGCTTCGCTCCGGTCAAAACAGGGATCGGCTCGATGCCGGACGGCTGGCGTGCGGTCGAAAACGGCGCGCCGCTGACCTTCACGGTGAAGAACTGCAGAAGGCTGCACATCCTCTACCGCCGCACGAACGAAGGCGTCGGCGGCAAAGCGGTCATCGACGTGAACGGCGTGAAGACGACGCTCGACTCGGACTTCCCGAACGGCTGGGGCGTATACGCTCCCTTCGCGCCGGTCTGGGACAGCGCGGAACCGGCAGACCTCACGATCACCGTCACGCCTGAGCTGGAAGCCGGAAAACAGTTCACGTTCATCGCGCTCCTGCCAGCGTAACGACGGGATAAACTGCGGTCGCCGGTTTTCCGTCCGCCGCCCGCGTTCCACCGGAAACATCCCGAAAGCCGAACGGTCCGGCGGACAGACTGTCCGCCGGACCGTTTTACGTTCTGCTTTCACCGTTCCGCCGCAGTGTCGTCGGACGGCGGATGCCCGAAGTGACGGCGGTACGCCTTGCTGAACTGATAGATATCCCCGTAACCGACCGCTTCGGCGACCTCGCTGACGCGGCGGTTTTCGATCAGCATGAAACGCGCCCGCTCCATGCGCAGACCGATGAGAAATCGGGAGGGCGGCTCGCCCTTCACCGTGCAGAACAGCTTGCGCAGCCAGACCTCGCTGACGTTGATCTGCCGCGCGACATCGGAAAGCCGCAGATCGGGACGGCGGAAGTTCAGCCGCATATACTCGACCGCCGCGCGGACATAGGGATTCTCCTCGCCGCCGCCCGCGTACAGCTTGCCGAGCAGCTCGTAAAAACAGGACAGCGCCGCGTATCCCGCGCCGTCGTCCTCCCTCGCCGTGAGCCTTTCCATCCGCTCGAAGCAGTTTTCCGCCAGATCGAACTCGACCGGACGCAGAACGACCGGATGATCCCCCGCACCCTCTGCATGGAACGAGA
>JAZRXB010000178.1:0-2008 GCA_045600005.1 Eubacteriales bacterium
GAGGAAAACTATGAACTATCTTGTGGAGTATCGGAAGGGGAATGTGGTGGAAGCGGCCCGGCTGGAGGATGTTATGCTCCGGGACGAGATCGGGCTGAGGATCGACCGGTTCATCGAAAAGAGAGTGTCGGGACGGTTTGCCATCGAGGAAGTGCTGAGAGAAGCGGAGGAATGCTTCGCGGAGAAGTATGACGACGAGTACAGCTGGGGATTGTGGAGAGGAGAATTCTGGGGCAAGCTCATGATCTCCGCCTGCCGGTGCGCACGGATGAAGAACGACCGCGCGCTTGCCGAAGAACTGAGAGGATCGTCGTACCGCCTGATCGCCACGGGACGGGAAGACGGCTTCATCAGTACCTACCTTGACAGCAGAAACGTCTTTCAGGCGGACATCAATATCACGAGAAAAGACGCGGGCTGGTCCAATATGTTCAACTGGAACGTATGGAGCCGGAAATATACCCTGTGGGGACTTTTGGAGTGCGCACAGCTCTGCGACGACGCGAAGATCCTCGACGCGGCGGATAAGCTCGCTTCGCAGCTGCTCGACGACCTCGACGCGCTCGGCGTGAAGCTCAACGACTGCGGCGTTATGGACGGTATGCCGCCCTGCTCCATCATGAAGCCCATGCTCATCCTCTACCGCCTGACCGCGAAAAAACGCTACCTCGATACCTGCCTCGATATCGCAGGGGAGTGGCAGAGAGAGGATGATAAACGCCCCAACCTCATCAAAAACGCGCTGTCCGGCACCGCACCGTCCAAGTGGTACAGCGACGACCCGTCGACCGATTACCAGCTGCGCTGGCACGCGAAGGCTTATGAAATGATGTCCTGCTTCGACGGCCTGTGCGAGCTTTACCGGATCACCGGCGACGAACTGTATCTCGACGCGGTGAAGGCGCAGTATGAACTGCTCGTCAAGTACGAGACCAACCTGCTCGGCAGCGTCGGCTACTGCGAACGCTTCGCGGACGCGGCTTCGCAGCCCAACGCCGCTACCGAGATCTGCGACGTCATCCACTGGATGCGGCTCTGCTATGAGCTGTTCCGCCTTACCGGAGAAGCGAAATACATGGAATCCTTCGAGAAGGCTTTCGTCAACGCCCTGCTTGCCGGAATGTATGAGAGCGGCGACCCGCTCTACGGCGCGTTCTTCATCCGCAGCTCCGGCCGGCACTGGACCGGGACCGCTCAGTGCGAGACCAAATATCAGAACTGCTGCACCAATAACGTCCCGCGCGGCTTCTGCAACGCCGCCGAAGCCGTCTTCATGAAGGGCGCGGACGCTTATTACGTCAACAGCTACATCCCCGCGTCCGCAAGGTTCGGCGCGGTCGACTTCAAGAACAGCACCGGCTACCTCGATCTCGGACGCATGACCGTCAACGTCCGCGGTCTGACCGGCGACACGAAGATCCTGCTCCGCGTCCCGGAATGGTGTAAAAAGCTCACGTGGCGCGTCACGGGACTTTCCGAGGACGCTTCGGTCTTCACGCCCGGCGAATACCTCCCGATCACGCTTCCCGCCGGAAGCTGGATCATCCGCCTGTTCTTTGACATGACCCCCGAGATCATGGATTTTGACGGCGAATTCGTCGACCAGCCCGACTCGGATTACCACGTCAGCCGCTGGATCGACTCCGATCACGGCGAATGCACGCGCGAATTGCAGGTCAGGCACCCGATGAGCACGCTCCGCCGCGGCGCGCTGATCTACGCCCGCTCGAAGCGCGTCGGCTCGACCGAGGAGGAGATGTTCTCCGGCAAGACGGTCTGCGGCGGCGGATGGTCGGTCTCGGCGCGCCCCGTCTGGCATCACCGTATGCTCGGCTGCTGCGAGTTCACGTTCACGAAGGGAGACGAGAAATTCACGTATAAGATGTGCGATTTCGCGTCCGCCGCGAACCTCGATCTCGACGACGCGCATTATTTCACGCTGTTCATCTGACCCCCGAAACGGTATATGGCAGCCTCTGAAAATCCATGAGGAAGAAAAACAAACCCC
>JAZRXB010000179.1:0-5989 GCA_045600005.1 Eubacteriales bacterium
CTCCCCATTCCGGCGCGATGGCTCGCCTCAGAGGTGTTTTTATATCGGCAAAGCCGATATAAAAACGGATTTTATTATAACGTTCGCTATCTCAAGGCATTTAAGGCAATACCGCACAATTCACGGCTTTCGCCTTGATGGCACGCTTGCTTGCATCTTTCCCGTCATACTGTACAAATTTCGTCGGCATAGGAGGTACTATGCCTTCCGGGGTTTGTTTCGTCTGACGGGAAATCTGATGGCGCAATCGCACCATCAGAACTGTGCGGTATTGCCTTAATAATCTGTAAAAATTATGTTTCGCGTGATCGATCCGTTCCGAAACCGCGTCCTGTCTGCCGCTTTGAACCCAAACGCCGACGTTCAGAGCGCTTCTCTGCCCGCGTTCCGGTGAGCCTTCCGCCACTTGCCGGGCGGCATCCCTTCGCGCTCGCAGAAAACGCGGCTGAAATAGGACGCGCCCGAAAAGCCGCAGGCGGCGGCGATCGCTCCGACCGGCTCCCCGGTCGCAGACAGCAGCGTTTTCGCCTGCGCAAGCCGCCGGAGCAGCAGATAATCCATCACGGTCATCCCGGTCTTCGCGCGGAACAGGCGGCAGAGATAATATTTGCTGAGACTCACGCCCGCCGCGATCTCGTCGACCGTCAGAGGACGCGTCAGATTTTCGCCGAGAAAGGCGAGGATGCGGCTGACGTTCTCGTCGGCGGAGCGCTTCGGTTCGGGCGCGCGGTCAAGACCGGCGAGCAGAGCCGCGAGCTGCGTGACGGCAGAGGCGGCAAGAGCGCGTCCGTTCGCGCTTTTCGCCGCGTCCGAAGCGGCGCGGAACAGCCGGTCGCATTCCGCCGTCTCGTTCCCGCTTAAAAGGAAGACCCGTCCGCCACTTTGCAGCCACTCGTCCGGGTCAAGTCCGAGCAGAGCGGTCAGCTCTCCGAAAAAGCGGCGGGACATGATGCATTTGTTCCGCTCGTAGTCCTCCGCCGGTTCGGGGTTGGTACAGTGGACGAACGCCCCGTCGATCAGAAAGACCGTCCCGGCGCGGATCGGCTCCACGCGGTCGCTGAGCAGAACGGTCCCGCCGGTGCTGAGCATCTGGATCAGCTCGACCGAATCGTCTTGACTGTGTTTGCTGCTCGACAGCGGGTCGCGTCCGCGCTGCCGCCAGACGATTTCACGAAGATCGTTCATGGCTCTCCCCCGTTTTCCGTTCCGTACAGCCGCCGCCGGTCCGGGTCCGACCGCCAAAGCGGTTTTTTCCGTTATTTTTCCGAATTCATTATAGCATTCCGTCCGTTCGCTGTCAAGTAGGTTGACGGATGGTTTTTCAAAAAAAGCAATCACAGTAAAGAACAGAGCAACCGTGTGAAACATCCCGCGTCAATTTCTCCGAGAATTCACAAATTCCCCCTGTACATTTCCCGACGGATATGATATAATAGACGGGAGAGAATCCATTCAAAAAGGACTGATGCTTTTGAAAGGCAATGGAACGCTTCCCCTGTTCGGACGTTTCTCCCGTCTGGACGCCGGACCCGCCGACGCGAACAATATCAGAATGCACACCCGCTTCAAGTCGTCGTCGAAGCGGAAGCTCTCTCCGCCGCAGATCATTCTGATCGGCTTCGCGTCGCTGATCGTCCTCGGCGCGCTCCTTCTCATGCTTCCGATCTCGTCGGCGGCGGGCGTGTTCACATCGTTTCGCACGACGCTGTTCACGGCGACGAGCGCGACCTGCGTGACCGGTCTGGTCGTCGTGGACACGGGGACCTACTGGAGCGCGTTCGGCAAAGTCGTCATCATCACGCTCATTCAGATCGGCGGACTCGGCTTCATGACGCTTGCCGTCGTCATGTCGATGTTCTTAAAACGCCAGCTCACGCCGCGCGACCGGGTGCTGGTCGCACAGTCGCTCGGACTTCCGGGCGTCGGCGACGCGACGCGGCTCGTGAAGCGCATCATCACCGGCACCGTTATCATCGAAGGGACCGGCGCGCTGATCTTAGCCACACAGTTCATCCCCGTTTTCGGCTTCGGCAGAGGGCTGCTGTACGGATTTTTCCATTCGATCTCGGCGTTCTGCAACGCGGGCTTCGATATCCTCGGCGGGTATGGCGGCGAATTCTGCTCCTTCACCTGCTTTGCGGACAATTACGTGATCGGCTTCACGCTGATCGCGCTGATCCTGCTCGGCGGCATCGGCTTTATCGTATGGGACGATCTCGTCCTGCTCGTGACGAAAAAGCAGCCGATCTCGCTCTATTCCCGCTTCATTCTGATCATTTCGGCGGTGCTGGTGTTCGGCGGCGCGGCGCTTCTCATGCTGACCGAGTGGAACAATCCGGCGACCATCGGTTCCCTGCCGGTCGGAGACCGTCTGTTCCACTGCCTGTTCCAGTCGGTCACGACCCGAACGGCGGGCATCGACATGATCGGCAACGACAAAATGACCGAGGCGTCGCAGCTCGTCTCGATGTTTCTCATGTTCATCGGCGGCGCGTCCGGCTCGACGGCGGGCGGCGTCAAGATGGGGACCTTCGGCGTCGTCGTGCTGGCGATCTTAGCGTTCGCGCGCGGCGAGGACGAGCTGGTCGTCATGAAACGCCGCGTCCCGCACGACACGGTGATCCGCGCGCTGTCGATCATGGGCATCGACTTCACGGTCGCGCTGATCTCGACGCTCATCATCTGTTCGGGCGGCTTCGGCGTGATCCCGGCGATGTACGACGCGATCTCGGCGATCGCGACGGTCGGACTGTCGCTGTCGCTGACCCCGAAGCTGTCGCTCGCGGCGGATCTCGCGCTGATCGTGTCAATGTACTTCGGGCGCGTCGGGATCCTTACCTTCACCTACTCGATCCTGCTGCGGAAAGCGCAGAAAAAGAGCTGCATCACCTACCCCGAGATCAACATCATGATCGGCTGACCGTCCGGTCGGACCGAATCGAAAGGAAAGAATCATGCCAGTCAACAATCAGAACAAACCGAAAAAGCGCAGCTTCTGCATCATCGGTCTGGGCAGGTTCGGACAGACCCTCGCCGTCAACCTCGCGCGCACCGACCATCAGGTGCTGGTCATCGACCTTGACAGCACCATCGTGAACGCGATGAGCGACATCGTGACCAACGCGGTCATCGGCGACGCGACGAGCGACGCGGTGCTTCACGCGGCGGGCGTGCGGGACTACGACTGCGCAGTCGTCTGCATGGCGTCGGACATCAACGCCAGCATTCTCATCACGCTGATGTTAAAGGAAATGGGCATCCCGCAGGTCGTCGTCCGCGCCGGAAGCGCACAGCACCGCCGGGTGCTGGAAAAGATCGGCGCAGACCTTGTCGTCTTCCCCGAACAGGACATGGGCGAGAAGCTGGTCAGCATCCTCGACCGGCAGAACGTGCTGGAATACATCGAATTTTCGGACACGCATTCGATCGTCGAGGTGTCGGTCCCCGCGAAGTGGGTCGGCAAATCGCTCATCGAGCTGGACGTGCGCCGTCAGTACGGCGTGACGGTCATCGCGGTCGGCGACCCGGAGACCGGAAAGCTGAACGTCTCGCCCGACCCGGCGAAGGCGTTCGCCGGGAGCGAGACGGTCAGCCTGCTCGGCTCCAACGAAGCCATCGACCGCATCACGCGCTGAGCGTCACCCCCCAAAAACGTCAGGCAGAAGCCTGTTCAAACTTTAAAATAAGGAAAGCTCCCGCACGGGAGCCGTGGTCAGACTATGTTACACGGAAATGCAATCGTCGGTCAGTCCGGCGGACCCACCGCCGCCATCAATGCCACCCTGTCGGGAGTCGTGCGCGGCGCGCTCGAATGCGAAGCCATCGGCAGGATCTACGGCGCGTTCAACGGCGTCGAGGGGATGCTGCGCGGAAGGATCTGCGACCTCGGCGCGATGCTTCGGGAGGAAAGCGATCTTTCTCTGCTCGAAACGACGCCCGCCGCCGCGCTCGGCTCCTGCCGCAGAAAGCTGCCGGAGGTCGGCGACAGCGAGGGCGAAGCGGTCTACGAACAGCTTCTTGCCTTCTTCAAAGAGCATGACATCCGCTATTTCTTCTACATCGGCGGCAACGATTCGATGGATACGGTCGCCAAGCTCAGCCGCTGGCTCGCGGGACGCGACTATGAAATGCGCGTGATGGGCGTGCCGAAGACCATCGACAACGACGTGATGGGGACCGACCACACGCCCGGCTTCGGCTCCGCGGCAAAGTATATCGCCGCCTCGATGCAGGAGATCCTGCGTGACACGGCGGTCTACGTGGTCAAGGCAGTCACGATCGTCGAGATCATGGGACGCGACGCGGGCTGGCTGACGGCTTCGGCGGCGCTGACGAAGAAGGTCTGCGGCGAATGCGCCGACCTCATCTATCTTCCCGAACGGGTCTTCGACTACGACGCCTTTTTCTCCGATCTGACCGCCGCGTTCGAGCGGAAGCCGAACGTGGTCATTGCGGTCTCGGAGGGTCTGCGTCTGGCGGACGGACGTTATGTCGGCGAGGGCTCGCAGAGCGGCGCGGCGGACGTATTCGGACACAAATATCTGTCCGGCACGGGCAAGACGCTGGAGCTTGCGGTCAAGGAAAAGTTCGGCTGCAAGGTTCGTTCGGTGGAGCTGAACATCCTCCAGCGCTGCGCGTCTCACATTGCGTCGAAGACCGACCTTGACGAATCGGTACGCATCGGACGCGAATCGGTCCGCGCGGCGGCTTCGGGCGTCAGCGGGAAGATGATGTGCTTCATCCGGACGGGAACGTCGCCCTACGCGGTGGACGTCGCGCCGAAGAACATCGACGAGATCGCCAATCTCATCCGCACGGTCCCGGACGAATACATCAACGAAGCGGGCAACGGCGTCACGGACGCGGGGATCGAATATCTGCTTCCGCTGATAAAAGGCGAGCCGCAGCTCACGTGGGAGAACGGTCTTCCGAAGCATTTTGTCATCAGGCGGTATTAAAGAAACGCTGAATAAGGTTGATTTTGGCGAAAAAATACCATATATTCCAGTATTTTTTCGCCGAAATCCCGATTTGATCAGCGTATCCTTAAGATTACCGTTCCCGCAGAAAGGTGGTCGTAAGTATGGAAGCGGATGAAAACCCGCGCATGACGCTGGACGATCTGCATCCTTTTGTCCGCAACGCGGTCCTTGCGAACTGGAACTGGGTGAACGAAGAAATGACGCTCGCCTACGACTGCCGCATTTTTCTGATCGTGAGCGGCGAAGCGGTCCTCCGCACGAAAACGGGCGAATACCGCTTAACAAAAGACGCGGCGGCGTTTTTCAACGCCGCCGAGCCGTATCATTTCAGCAATGCCGAACCGGACGAACGGTTCGGGTACATCTGTGTGAATCTCGATCTGACGAGCCGTCACACCGACCGGGTGCGGTACATCCAGCCGGCGAAAGAATCGCAGTTCGACCCGTCGCTGCTCGTCGAGCGGGTGGAGGTCGACGGACTGCCGTCCACGCTGATCACCGATTGCGACAGCTCTCTTGCGCAGAAGGTGCGCTTGATCTACGACGAGATCCGCGCGAACCGTCCCGGCAGGCGGGCGAAGCTGAGCGCTCTGGCGCTCGACTATCTCGTTTCGGCACACCGCGCGTCGCAGCAGGGCAACTCACGCCGGGCTGAGACGGCGGCGGCGGCGCGCGCCTACATCGAGAAGCACTGTCTGGAGCCGCTTCCGAACGAAGTGATCGCGCGTGCGCTGGGGTATCACCCCTATTATCTCGCGCGGGTCTTCCGGGAGAGCTGCGGGCTGAGTATGCATCAGTATCTGCTCGACTGCCGCCTCGAAGCGGCGCTTCACCGGCTTACGTCCAGCGCCTTATCGGTAGAGCAGATCGCGTTCGAGTGCTGTTTTTCGTCATCGGCGCACTTTTCGACGGCGTTCCGCGCGAAGTTCGGCGCAGCTCCCTCGGCGTTCCGCCGCGACGGGATGCAGGTCTGAGCCGTTCGGGCGCCCGGCGTTTGCGATTCAGCC
>JAZRXB010000180.1:0-2543 GCA_045600005.1 Eubacteriales bacterium
CGTTTTGTTTTTCAACGGATCATTTGAATTATTAGAGGTGACCATACGAAACCCGTCCCGCCGAAAGGCGGGACGGGTTTCGGCTTTTTGCCTAAGTTGAAGGGCGAAATTCCGTCAAATCCCGCCTTGACGAATCGGAAAAAAAGGTTTATAATAGAGATTAAATGGATATTTTTCCGAGAAAGGACGCAAGAATATGCGTAAAACGAATATCGCACGAAGGGGAGCGGCGCTCGCACTCGCCGTCCTCTGCGTACTGCCGGCGCTCAGCTCCTGCGGAGAACGGCTTTTCACCGTGCCTGTTGTGGCGGTCGGAACCGACGGGGCGGAGGTCGAAGGAGACGCGCTGCGCGAGATCCCCTACGGCGCGGACGCGGTTTATACCGTCACGCTGCCCGACGACATGGAGATCGTGCAGGTCTTAAAGGACGGCGTGCCGACCTCGCACTATACCTTCGACGGTTCGACCCTCACCGTCGCCTGCATCGACGCGCCGACGACGATCCGCATCGTCCCCGGCGACCCCGAAACGCAGGCGTTTTTCGGCGTTGAATCCAATACCAAGTACGGCGGGACCATCCGCACCTCCATCGAACAGGGCAGAGTCAAGAAGGGCTCGCTCGTCACCATGACCGCCGCGCCGCGCGACGGCTCGGTCTTCATCGGCTGGACGCTCGGCAAGACCATCGCCGCTGGCGGCGAGATCCTGTCAAAGGACGAGCAGATCACCGTCCGCATCGAGAAAACACAGTTCTACTACGCGAACTACGACGATTCCGGCGTCGAAAAGCCCGCGCCCAAGATCTCGAACACGCCCACCATTCCCTCAAAATATCTGAAGATGATCTACTATAACGCCAACGGCGGCGTGATGAAAAACGGCGCGAGCGCGCTCGAAACGACCTTCGATACCAGTTATTGGGAAATGCTCGTCGCCCGCGAGGACGACGGGACCTTCACCCGCGAGGGATACGTCCTCGCCGGATACTCCTACTCCGCCGACGGCTCGACCGGCGTTTATCCGCCCGGCCACCGCTTCAAGATCCTGAACGACGACAAGCGGCTGACCCTCTACTGCATCTGGCAGAAGGCGGCGGACGAAGCCTCCTTCACCGTCAGCCCGGTCGGAAACGGAAACTATGTCAGCATCGACGGCTACGCCGGGACCGACGACGTGCTGTATATCCCGCGCACCATCGGCGGCAAGGTCGTCACTGCCATCGCGGACGGCGCGTTCGTCGGAGCGGGCTTCTCCGAGGTCGTCGTCCCGCCGACCGTCGGAACGATCGGCTACCGCGCGTTCGCGGACTGCAGGAGCCTGACGAAGGTCACGCTCTACGACGGTCTGTCGAACCTCACCGACGAAGCCTTCTCCGGCTCGCCCGTCAAAACGCTCCGTCTCTGCGCGTCCACGCTGCCGCGCTATCAGAGCGGTCAGAGCTTCTCAAAAAAGTACGAGCGTCTCGTGCTGGCGGAAGGGAAGAAGCGCGTCGTCGTCGTCTCCGGTTCGAGCAAATTCTTCGGACTTGACACGCCCTACCTCACCGAGCTGCTGGACGATCGGTATTTCGTCGTCAACTACGGCACGAACGCGAACATGAGCATCCTCTTCTTCCTCGAAGCCGTTTCGTCGCTCGTCGGCGAGGACGATATCTTAGTTTACGCGCCCGAACAGTACGGTCCGTCCGCCTACTGCACGAACGGCAACCCTGATTTCCCCTACGTCACCTATCAGGGCATCGAGGGCTCGTACAACCTGATGGAGCTGATCGACGTGACCAGATACACGAACGTTTTCACCGCGTTCGGTCAGTACTGCAAGACGCGCTTGAAATCCGGCGGCGGCTCGTGGAACGATCACAAGAACAACTCCGACGAGTACGGCGACTGCTCTCAGGCGCGCAAGAGCCTCAACAGCCCGTCCTACAACGCGAAGTCGAACGGCGTTTTCCGCTTCAACGAGACGGTCATCCCGGAGGAATTCCGCCCGAACATGAACCGCGTCCTCGACAAGGCGAACGCTGCCGGCGCGACCGTTCTGTTCAGCTACCCGCCGGTCAACCGCAACAACGTCGAAGCGGACAGCCTGAACGACGAGCATTACGACGCTTACAACGAGTTCATCCGGGACCTCGTCCACGCGACGCTGATCTCGGACGTGCGCGACCACATCTACGACGCGATCTATTTCTTCAACACGGACTACCACCTCAACGAGCCGGGCATGGCGCTCCACACCGAAGCGCTGGCAAAGGACCTGCGCGCGGCGCTCGGCATGGATAAATAAGGAAGGATGATGACAGTATGGGTACGATCTACGCGGAAGCTCCGCATTACCTGCTTTTCCCGGCGTTAATATTCATCCTTGACTTTCTCTGCTCGTTCCTCGACGCGAAGCGGCTGGGCGGGAAGCTGGGGCTTCACCCGGCGCGCTGGCTCACCGATCTTGCGGCTTTTGCGAACGTGCTGTTCCACGCGGTGACGCTGACGGTCTTCCTGCAGAACGGGACGATGGAGGACGCGCTGGCGCTGGTGCTGGCGTC
>JAZRXB010000181.1:0-3195 GCA_045600005.1 Eubacteriales bacterium
CCCTCCCAAAAAAAACGGGGCGGGAAAGGGGGTCCCCCGTCTTCCCGGCGCGCTTTTTCGACGCTGAAGGGACGATTTCGGAAGGTAGTAATTATACCACACGACGTCGGCATTGTCAGGACATTTCCTTTCGGGCGGCCGGATTGCCGGGAGTTTTATCGTTTCTCCCGGCTTGACAAAGACCGCGAAACGCTTTATAATGCTTTATAATGAAACTGTAAAACGATCCGATCGGGAGAGTGGATATGTTTACCTTTATTCACAATTACAACCGCGGTATTTTGAAGGGTCAATGAAAACGGGCATTTTCCGGCAGAACGACGGGGTTAAGATCACGCAGCATTATCTGACGCCGGAGGAAATGAAATTCAACCGCATCGCCGCAAAGGACGGAGCGCTGTACAGGCTCGTCCGCGAGAGCGCCGGATGCTTCTATGTGGACCGGGTGCAGGGAGGGACCTTTATCTCCCATTATGATTACGATCTCGATCTTGCTGACAAATACGACCGCATCACCGACGGTCGCTTCCTCGGCTTTCAGATCCATGAATCCGGCTGTACGCGCAGACTGGACTGGCAGAGAATTCAGAAGCAGCTGGCTGCGACCGGTCTTTCATGGAACCATGAAAACATCCTGTACGCAGTGACGCGCGTCTCTCACGACAAGAATTTCCCGCATTTTTCGAGCGGTTTTCCCGAAGAATACGCCGCTCTGACGCCGCCGGAAACCCTGTCGGACTATGTGAACGACCTGCGCGGGCTGTGGCGCGTCCGGCAGGAACAGTTTCATGGGCGCATTCTGAACTGCGACCACATCCCTTCGCTCTGCCCGCTGGAGCAGGAATTTGGCGTCCGGGTCTCCTTCAGCGAGGCGGGTGCGCAGAACGGGCGGACAAGGCACCAGATCGCCATGCGACGGGGCGTTTCCCGCGCCGCAAAAAAGCAGTGGGGCGTTTATCTTGAACCGTGGGGACAGTCTCCCTGCACCTCTTATCTGTTCAAGCGGGACGGTGAAAACGAGTGGTACATCGACGGGAAAAACTTCCTGTATCACGCCACGGACGGGAACGGCGGAAGCTCCATGTCGATGGCGCGGCGCATGATGTATTACGCCCTGTTCGGCGGCGCGGATTATTTTGCGGAGGAATGGGGACAGGCGAACACCTTCTATGAATGGGAGACCTTTGAACTCAGCCCCTACGGAAGGATCAAGCGCGATTTTCTGGAAAACGCGCGGCGTTTCGGTCAGATCGTTCCCTATGTGCCGATCACCGTTGTGATTCCTCACGAATACGTTCTCTATCCCAGAAGCGGACGCATCCCGTACCCCAACGACATGATCCCGGAGAAGCATCTGGACGTTCCGCAGAAAATTCATGCGTTTCTTGACGACGGCAGAAGAATCGGCTCGGAGGATCACGTATTTGAGTGCGGCGGGCTGTACAGTCTGTTCGATCTCATCTACGACGACACCTATGAAAACCCGGCGGACAAATATGAGCTGATTCTTGATTTTTCCGGTCGTCTGCACGGAGAAAAGATCGCAGACGGAAACGACCGTGCCGCGGCGGACGCTGCGGTCGGATCGCTTCTCAGGACCCTGCCGTTTGAACTCGACGACGGCGGAAGGCTCGATTGTCAGGTCTTTTCGAGCGGCGGACAGTCCTATCTTGCGCTGTACAATCACAAAGGCGTTTCCAAATCCGGCGAGCGGGGAGAATTCCGTCTTGAAGAAGCTGACGCGCCGTACACGCTCCGGCTGAAGGACGGACAAATCCCGGCTGCGGTCATTCCGTCGGACGGCTTCTGCGAAACAGCGGAGGGTGCTATACACGGTGTACTGAAGGGCGGAGACATGGCAGTATTCCGGTTCTGAAGCGGTGTTCTAAACAAATAACCCTATTTCAATGGGTCGAGTGAAGGCTGTGGATCATCCCGATCTTCCGCAGTTGATTTCGGTTCCTGCCGTGGAAATCGGGTGTACCGAATCCGACGGGGAACATCGGCAGCTTCTATCCGCCTGAAACACACACGGCGGTCGATCGCTTTTCATGCGAACGACCGCCGTAATCTTGTTCTGGAAGCCTTACACTTAAAAAAGCTCCGGTACGCAATACCGGAGCAGGAGATGGCTCCCCCAACTGGACTCGAACCAGTGACCCGGTGATAAATGAGGAGTAACAATATCTTAAATAACCCTTTTACATTCTTCCAATGAACCGGTAATTGACTGTAATCTCCTGCGTACTGCCGTGCGAGGTCTTGATCCGATCCCCTACCGTGATGGATTCCACCAGACGATTCAGGATTTCCTTATCCAATGCGGAAATGTCATCGTACCGATCAATTTCTTCGATGAAGGTATCAACGTTTTGATCCGCTTCACAGCGTTCTGAAATAACAGTTTTCAATTCGTTGAGACGTGCTTCAGCCTTTGCCTGCTCCGCTTCGCACTTTTCGGACAGCTCTCTGAACTTCTTTTCCGAGAGGAGACCGTCAAGCCGGTCATCATATATCCGGTCGAATCTGGTTTCCAGTTCGGCAATCCGTTTTTCAAGCTCGGCAATTTCATGTTCTGTCTGATGATCTTCCTGCCTGTCGGCATCGCCGATTTTCTTCAATACCATCTGCCGGAATTCCTCTTTGCTGGCTTTGACCTCGTGAAGAACCTCACGGATGTCAGCAAGGACGGCTCCGTAGATTTCATCATACAGAATGTAGTGGCTTGAGCAATAAGTTGGACCTTATTTCTTATAGACGTTGCAGAGATAATAATTGGTACGATTCTGGGCATTTGCGATGCCGAGTCCATGCCCGCATTTGTCACATTTCAGAAGTCCGGCAAAGATATTGACGAACCCTGTCCGTGCCTCCTGCTTTCTGGTATTGAGTCTGTCATGTGCGTCTTTCCAAAGCTGTTCGGAAATCAGCGCGGGATGATTGTTTCTGACCACAATCCACTGATCTTCATCCTGTTTGACGATGCGTTTGCTCTTAAATGACGCCTTCCTGCGTTTACCGCTGACCAGATGTCCAAGATACGCTTCATTTTCAAGGCAACACCGCACAAATGAAAGTATGAACGGCTTTCACAGTACGAGATCAGTAAAAGACAACATGCATCCCCTGATAACGCTCGCTAAAGCGCACTGAATCAGACCGCCGCCCGTGAGGGTCTGCCGATCAGAATCAGAT
>JAZRXB010000182.1:0-6788 GCA_045600005.1 Eubacteriales bacterium
CCCGCTTCGCGCACGCCGTCCTTCACGCGCTGTGCGATCTCGCGCAGATGGACGTGTCCCGGATTGTATTCGTTCCACGAGTTGACGACCGCGATGTACGGCTTGCCGATCTCGCGCTTCGTGTAGCCCATGCCGTAGAGGATGCCGTCACGCTTGACGCTGCCGACGCCGAAATCCCATTTGCTTCTTTCAAACATGTTATCTCTCCTTTTCCGTCCCGTAAACGCGGACGAATTCTTCAAACGCTTTCTCAAAGCATTCCATCGGAACGTGCGCCGTGCCGCCGCCGAGCCGTTTGCCCGACCGCGACATCATGCCGCCGTGCATCACCGGCGTGACGCCGGTCTCCAGCACGAGCCGCAGATCGACCGCCTGCGGCGCGCCCGCCCAGTTCATCGCCGGGATCGGATAGCTTTCGTTTTCAAGCAATGTGATGCGCCCCATTTCGGCGGTCTGGCGGATGCCGTCGGCGAGCGTTTTGCCGAGCGTCAGCAGTACGACCGGCGAAGCGGCGGCGGCGAATCCGCCGAAGCCCGCGCATTCCATCGCGCAGCTGTCGCCGATCCACGGAAGCACGTCGGACGTGTCTTTCACCTCACCCGAAATGATCGGAGAGGGCGCGGTGAACCACGTCTCCCCCGTTCCGGCGAGCTTCACGCCGAACGTCACGCCGTTCCCCGCAAAGCCGGTCAGCACCGTCGAATACGGCACGCCGCGCACGCCGGAAAGGAGCGACATCGCCGAAGCCATGCCGACCGGGTGGAAGAAGCGGACGGTCTCGGTGAGAAAACCGGTCAGCACCTGCCGTTCCTCCGCCGAAAGTCCGGCCTTGTCAAAGAGCTTCAGCAGAGCGAGCGTCCCGTACAGCCCGACCGCTTCCTGACGCGAATGAAGCTCGTCTCCCATCGAAATGCCGGAGGCGAAGATCGGCTTCATCGAAAGACCCCCTCCGGCTCCCGCCGCCAGCGCGCGGTTGAACGCGGGCGCGATGAACTCTCTCATGCGGATGAGATGGGCGCGGATGTCCTCGT
The DNA here is from genome assembly GCA_045600005.1 of Eubacteriales bacterium. Lineage (GTDB taxonomy): Bacteria > Bacillota > Clostridia > Oscillospirales > CAG-272 > Flemingiibacterium. The sequence goes on from JAZRXB010000182.1 coordinate 1,032, forward strand.
TGAAGACGCCCCAGCCGCCCAGTCCGCCGCGGTTCTTCCACTCGAACGGCGCGCACCAGCCCTTTTTGCCGGTGTTCCGGTCGGTCACTTCGATCAGACACATCGAAGGCGTCGTGATGCCGGTCCCCGAACAGATCACATGATGATCGTTGCCCGCCTCAAAGCGAAGCGAACCGGTCTCAAACAGCCGTCTCGCTTCGGCTTCATCCTTCGCATAGCCCTCGAACAGAGCGCCGTTGACGCCGCCCTGACGCTCGGTCTCGCACATATCCTCCCACGCGATGGCGGGTCCGGCGTGCAGGATCACGCCGTCCTCCAGTCCCGGAACGGCTTCCTTTGCCGGAACGACCCGCTCGAACCACGGGTCGGCGTTCGCAAAGCGCGAAACGACCTCCCGGTTCGCTTCGTCGATCTTCTCCGCCAGCTTTCCTTTTCTCACAAGTCCAGTGTCGAACATAATTTTCTTCCTTATTTTAATAAAGTGTCAGACGGCTTCGGCGGACCGACGGCAGACCGTCCACAGACTGACGGCTTCCGTCGCCGACATACGCGCTTCAAAATCGGCCGGAAGCATTCCGGCAAGCCGTTTCCCGATCTCGTCCAGTTTTTCCGCCGCCGCAGCGCAGTCGTTTTTTTCGCGCAGCGGTCCCATATGCGCTGACATGACCGCCTGGATCTCCGTCTTCACCGCTTCAAACGCGGCTTTGCCGTCCGTTCCCGTTTCGCGTAAAAACGCCGGAAGCGGCTTATCGGGGACCGCCGGTTCGGCAAAACGCTTCGCGTCCTCTGCCGCCGCGCGTCCCGCCGTGCGTCCGAAGACGAAGACTTCGCTGCCCGCGTTCCCTCCGACCCGGTTCGCGCCGTGGACGCCGCCCGCCGTTTCACCCGCCGCAAGCAGTCCGGGAACCGTCGTGCGGCAGGATGCGTCGATCTTCACGCCGCCCATAAACGAGTGCGCGGCGGGTCCGACCTCGATGATCTCGCGCGACAGGTCGATCCCGGCGTCGCGGAAGCGGTTCCAGTACATCACGTGCTTGCCGCGCAGGATGTCGGCGGGGATCCCGGTCAGATCGAGATAAACGCCGCCGTGCCCGGTGCCCCGACCCTCACGCACCTCTTTTGCGACAGCGAGCGCCAGCGCGTCCTTCGGAACGTCTCCCTCCGAGCGATAGTTTTTGAGTAAGAACCGTTCGCCGAGCCGGTTGGTCAGCTTTCCGCCCGACGCGAGCAGCGTCGTCGAAATGCCGAGCTTTTTCGGATAGATGCACCGGCAGGGCTCGAACTGATACCTGCCCATGTCGCACAGCGCCGCGCCCGCACGATACGCCGCCGCCATGCCGTCTCCGGTCATCGACAGATCGTAGGTGCTGTCGGTCATCAGATGGATCCCTCCCGCCGCCAGCACGACGGCGCGGGCGCGGATCTTCTCGATTATTCCGCTGTTCCGGTCAAACAGCACCGCGCCGGTGACGCGGGGCGTTTCTTCGTCCGAAACGGTCACTTCGGCGAGCGACACGCCGTATTCCGGCTCGATACCGCGAAGTGAAAGCAGACGGCGGAACGCTTCACCCGCCGTCTTTCCGGTCGAGTTGCCGATGTGAACGAGGCGCGGCACGGTGCATCCGAGCGGCTTCAACAGGTCGTAGCCGTTCCCTTCTTTATCAAAGGAAAGCCCCATATCCTCGAGAATTTTCACCGTTTCGCGCGAGCCTTCGGTCAGAAGCCGCACGAGCGCCGGGGCATTCAGCTGCCCGCCGCCGCGCATCGTGTCGTCAAAGAACAGCTCCGCGCTGTCGCCCTCTCCGACCGGCGCGTTGAAGCCGAGCAGATGATCGGACGCGCAGACCTCCGATTTGGCGATCAGCCGTACCGACGCACCGTCTTCCTGCGCCGCCAGCGCCGCCGTCAGACCGGCGATCCCCGCGCCGACGACGAGAACGTCCACATTTCCCGCATCACACGCCGTAAAATTCCCGCGCGTCAAAGCTCCGGCTCCTCTCCGAGCAGGCGAAGCGCGTTGCCGCGGCTGACCTTGTAGTAAACGTCCCAGTCGAGCTTACCGCTCTCCATCAGCTCATCGAGGAAGAGCGACAGGTCGAACTGCTTCATGCCGAAGTTCTCCGGGTCGTAAATATCGGTGGCGAACAGCACGCGGTCGGAAAACTCGGTGAGGAAGCGGACGGTGAAATCCGGGTCGCGCTCCATCGCGGCGGTCCCGGCGGAACAGGACAGGTCGCACCACAGATTCGGATACTTCCGCATCAGCTCGACGACGCGCCCGCCGGTCGTCACCTTTCCATAGTGGTCGTCGTTGCGGGTCGCTTCGTCGACCTTTTCGTCAAGCTCCGCCCAGAAACGCGCGGAGTGACCGATGATCTTCACCTTCGGGATCTCAGCAAGGACCCGTTCGAGTCTCGGCAGACCGATCTCGTCGAGGATGCCGTATTCGCCGGCCGCGCCGAAGTGGAGCGTGACCGGCATATCGCATTCGCCGCAGTGTCGAAGCAGATTCATCATGCGCGGATCGTCGAGCGTGAGGTTTGCGACCTGCTCGCTGACGCCGCGCGCGCCCTGCGCTTTATAATAAAGGAGATAATGCGAGAAATCGGTGTCGGGATCATTGCCGCCGAAGCGCGGGTCGATGCCGCAGAACCACCAGCCGATCGTGTCGTTGCGGTCGCGCACCATCGCGCGGACTTCACGCGGAGACAGACGCTCGGTCGTGAATTCGGGCGACGTGCCGGGCGGAAGCAGAACGCCCTTTTCGACGTTGATGCTGTCGTAGATCTTCCGCACCTCGTCGGGAGTCGGATAGAAGTGACCGGTCAGCTTGGGGATGTCGTGTTCGGGGACGCAGTGAACGTGCAGGTCGATCTTTCTGACCTTCTGATTTCTTGTCATGATGAAAAATCCTTTCGTCGGTATTTCGTTTACAGAATGTCGATGCGATGCTCGGCGCGGAAGGTCTTTCCGGGCTCGAGCGTCAGAATGCCGTCCTTTTCATACAGGCAGCCGACCTTTCCGGCTCTTTCGGACATCCCGTACCACGGCTCGATGCAGAGATACGCGCGGCGGGACAGCGTCCAGAGCGCGAGCGTCGGGAAGCCGGTGAAGTCCACGCGAAGCCTCGGCGTGCTGCGATGGGTCAGCGTGACCGAATGGGAGGAAAGGCGGCGGAAAATGTAGGTCCCGCGGTCAAATTCGGCGTAGGAGAGCGTCATGCGCCCGTCGTCAAGCGGCACGGTCTCGGTCTTTCCGGTCACGAAGCCGCCGTCGAGCATCGTGCGTTCGAGCGACGTGTCGCCGTCAAAGACCAGCTCGTATTCCTCAACGCCGCCTTCACAGGCGTAGCCCTCGTGCGCGCCGACCGAGAAGGGCATCCGCTCGTCCGAGCGGTTCTCGACCTCGTAGGCGACGTTCACCGACGCGCCGTCGAGCGTGAACGTCACGGTCAGCGCACAGTCAAACGGATAGCTCTTCTTCGTCTCCTCATCCGACGCGCGGACGAGAACGAGCGTGTCGTCGGTGTGACGCAGGATCCCGAACGTCGAGGTCGGCGCGAAGCCGTGCTGGGTCAGCTCGTAGGTCTTGCCGTTCAGCGTGTATTTCGATTCAAACAGTCTGCCGCAGATCGGGAACAGCACCGGTCCGGACTTCGCCCACGAGCCGTCGCCGTTCTGCCAGATGTACTCCTCTCCGTCCGCGTTCCTTTTAAGGCTGACGATCTGTGCGCCGACCGGAGAGATCAGCGCCGTCAGGCTGTCGTTTTGCAGTTTCAAAAGCTCTGTCATTTTCGTTTTCCCCATGTGTTTTCTGATCTTTCGGACAAAAACGTCCGCGTTCTTTTGTGCAAATGGATAAATTTTATTCTGTTATCTTGATTATAGCAGGATTCTGTGATATAATCCATAACAAAAGTAAAGAAGTTGTTGTCAAAAACAAAGATTCGGGGGATTTCATGGATTATACCCTGTCATCGGCTCAGCTCGCCCCCTTCGTCCGGTTCGCCGGCTTCCGCCGCGGGCAGATCGAAATGAGGGGCGTGTCGGTCTGGGCGCTCGACTGCCGGATGTTCTGGTTCACAACGGGCGGCTGCCGTATTCAGGTCGACGGCGTTTCCTACGAGACCGAAGCGGGCGACCTTTTTCTGCTGCCGCCGCTCTGCCCGTACCGCATCATCGGAACGGGCGGCGACTATTATCTGGTCAATTTCGACTACCTTGCGACCGACTCGTCGCCCGAACACGCTCTGCCCGTGCTGACCACGCCGTCCGCCGAGCCGCATCAGCGCGTGACCTTCACCGACCTTTCGCAGCTGTCGGGACCGGTCCATCTGCGCGTCGCGGGTCTCGAAGTCCATCTGTCCGAAATGACGGCGCTTTACGCGAAGAAAGGCGTCTATTTCCGTCCGCAGATGAACGCGCGCTTCACGCTGGTCTTACTGCGCGTTTTCACCCTGCTCCGCCAGACCGCTCCCGAAAGCCGGATGGCGAAGATGATGGCTTACGGCGCGGCCCACAGCGCCGAGCCGCTGACCAACCGTCTCGTGGGCGAAAAATTCCACTATCACCCGATTTACGTCAGCCGCCTGTTCCAGCTCCACACAGGTCAGCCGCTGCACCGTTACCTCGTCGGCTGCCGGATCGAAAAAGCGATCCAGCTTTTGCAGTCCACCGGTCTGACCGTCACCGAGGTCGCCGAAAAGACCGGCTTCAAAAACGTCAGCCAGTTTTCCCGCGCCATGCGCAGCGCGACCGGCTTTCCGCCGTCGAGCTTCCGGATCAGGACGGAATCGGACGAGCCGTCCGACAGTCCGTCTCATAAGCAGTCATAATATGTCAAACCGACAGAAAGGATCTCCATCATGAACAAAGTACTTCTCATTCTTGCCGACGGTATGCGTCCCGACGCGCTCGCTCTGTGCGGGCATCCGTTCGTCTCCGAGCTGACCGCTCACAGCGTCTGCACGCTGGAAGCAAGGACCGTCATGCCGTCGGTCACGCTTCCCTGCCATATGTCGCTGTTCCACAGCGTCTCGGCTGACCGCCACGGCATCTTAACCAACACCTACGTCCCGCAGGTCCGTCCGGTCGAAGGATTATGCGAGGTCCTGCGCCGCGAAAAGAAGAAGAGCGCGTTCTTTTACAGCTGGGAGGAGCTGCGCGACCTGTCCCGTCCCGACTCGATCGCTTACGCTTCCTACGTTTCGGGACACATCAATGGCTACGAGAAGGCAAACGATCTCCTGACGACCCAGTGCATCGACTATATGAACAGCGATTCGCCCGACTTCGCGTTCCTCTACCTCGGCTGGACCGACGCCGCCGGCCACGGCAAGGGCTGGATGAGCGAGGATTATCTGAACGTCGTATCGAGGAGCTTCGACTGCATCGAGCGCGCCGCGAAAGCCGTTTCCGACGATACCCTCGTCATCGTCACGGCGGACCACGGCGGACACGGACGCTCCCACGGCACCGAAATGCCGGAGGACATGACCATCCCGCTGTTCTTCTACCATCCGTCCTTTGAAAACCGCACGCTCTCCGAAGCGAACATCATCGACATCGCGCCGACGATCGCGTCGATCCTCGGCGTCAGCGTTTCCGAGGACTGGGAAGGAAAGGATCTTCTCTGATCGAAACGCCGCAGAAGGCGGGCATATGCAGAACACGGTTCTCCGTCCGAACGAACCGAACGGACGGCGGACCGTGTTTTTCTGTCAGAACAGTTTTTTGATCGTGCCGAGAATGCCGCGGC
>JAZRXB010000183.1:0-12726 GCA_045600005.1 Eubacteriales bacterium
CATCGGTATTTCCGGCGGACTCGATTCGACGCTGGCGCTGCTCGTCATCGTCCGCGCGATGGATCTGATGAAGCGCCCGCGCACCGACATCATCGCGCTGACGATGCCCTGTTTCGGCACGACGAGCCGCACCCGCTCGAACGCTGAGATCCTCTGCGAACGGCTGGGCGTGACCTTCCGCTGCGTCGATATCAAGGCGGCGGTCGATCAGCATTTTCTTGACATCGGTCACGACAAGAACGTTCACGACGTGACGTTTGAGAACTCGCAGGCGCGCGAGCGGACGCAGATCCTGATGGACGTGGCGAACGAATCGAACGGCATGGTCATCGGAACGGGCGATCTGTCCGAGCTGGCGCTCGGCTTCGCGACCTACAACGGCGACCAGATGTCGATGTACGGCGTGAATGCCTCCGTTCCGAAGACGCTCGTCCGTTACGTGGTCAGAACGGCTGCCGAACAGACCGACGACGCGAAGCTCGCCGCCGTTCTTTTCGACATTCTCGACACTCCCATCAGCCCGGAGCTTCTTCCAAGCGACGAAAAGGGCGATATCGCGCAGAAAACCGAGGATCTTGTCGGTCCTTACGAGCTGCACGACTTCTATCTCTACTATTTCCTGCGTTATGGCTTCGAGCCGGAGAAGATCGAGCGCATGGCGAACTACGTTTTCAACGGCGTTTACGACGCGGAAACGATTCATAAATGGCTGAAAAATTTCGTCCGCCGCTTCTTCATCCAGCAGTTCAAGCGTTCCTGTCTGCCGGACGGACCGATGGTCGGTTCGGTCACGCTTTCACCGCGCACCGGCTGGCATATGCCGAGCGACGCTTCTTTTGAAACATGGAAGCTCGACTGATGCGGCTTGCGGCAGGGGTTATCCTGTTTAGCACAATATTGACTTTCAGCGGATGCGGCTCGAAAAACGCCGCGCTCCGCCGCGCTCAGATCGAGCCTTTTCTGACCCGCGAGGTCAGGCTGATCGACGAGTCCGCCTCCGGACTTGTCACGAAATGGCGCGATGAGCAGGGCGTTGAATTCACCTATTCGGCAAGCCCGGACGCTTCGAGCGCGGACTGCGACTACGCGATGAGGCTGTTCGACGGGGTGAAAGCCGACGCCGACCGCGCGGCGAACGAATACCGCCCGATCTACGACGGCTTCGGCTTCGCTTACGAGGACGGCAGCTATCATGTGTCCCTGCGAAGCTGGGAGCAGATCGGCGCGATCGTCGAGGCGGCGCGGAAAGTGATCGAATCGGTCGGCAGTCTGCCGATCAGGCGGACGGCGTATCCGTTTGAGATCCCGACCGTCTCCATCTGGTACGGGAACCGCGAGGAAAGTCTCCTTCAGATCGGTTTCCGATGCGAGGGCGAGCGGTTCGACGCGAATGTTATCGATTTTAACGTCCGACGCTGTTTCTGCGACCTCATCCGCGAGGGAATCTGCCCGGAAAAACTGCCAGATTCGGTGCTGAACAGCTATCCGCGCGGAAAGATCGACGACGTGCGCGTACACGGCGACCCGCTCGGTCATCCGCTCCGGTTCAGCTACTCGTCACAGCTTGATGATTATGTCGTCCTGAACCCCGACGCGTTCGGCGGGACCTTCGCGGCGCTGTTAAAGGCGCTCGGCGTGACGTTCGACACGAAAGAGGACGATCTGCTGACATGGAGAATCGGCGGGACAAGGTTCGGTTTCAGCCGGAAGGACGGCGTGCTTTTCCTCCGGATGAACGATCAGATGACGCCGCTTAACAGGGGAAACGAAACGTATTATCTGTCGCGCGGCGAGCTGGAAAAGCTGTTTGGCGCGTCGATCGTCATTGACAAACGGCTGGGCGCGGTCTTCATCGAAAAAAGCAGCGCGCTGAACTGAATAAAAGAACCACGATACCGGCAGGTATCGCGGTTCTTTGTTTAATTTTCACTGCGTTCGCCGAGTATCTGACGGTATTTCTGGTAAAAGCTCTCATAATACCCGCCGTCGAGCGCGTCGCGGATCTTCTGCATCAGGTCGTTGTAGAAGTAGAGGTTATGCAGGACCGCGAGTCTCATGCCGAGCATTTCCTTTGCCTTGAACAGGTGGCGGATGTACGAGCGCGAGTAGGTCCGGCAGGCGGGGCAGTTACATCCTTCGTCGATCGGGCGCGGATCGCGCATATATTTTTCGTTCAGCAGGTTCATTTTGCCGTGCCACGTGAAAATGTTGCCGTGACGCGCGTTGCGGCTCGGCATCACGCAGTCGAAAAAGTCAATGCCGCGGTGAACGCCTTCGAGAATGTTGACCGGCGTGCCGACGCCCATCAGGTAGCGCGGCTTATCCGCCGGCATATACGGCTCGACGACCTCGATCGTGTCGTACATTTCCCCGGCTTCCTCGCCGACCGCCAGTCCGCCGATGGCGTAGCCCGGCAGGTCCAGCTCGGCGATCTTCTGCATATGCCCGATGCGCAGATCCGCGTAGGTGCTGCCCTGATTGATACCGAACAGCAGCTGATCCTTATTGATCGTGTCGGGCAGGGAATTGAGACGGTCCAGCTCGTTTTTGCAGCGGACGAGCCAGCGCGCCGTGCGGTCGCAGGATTTTTTCACGTAATCGTAGGGCGCGGGATTCTCGATGCACTCGTCGAACGCCATCGCGATCGTCGAAGCGAGGTTCGACTGGATCTGCATCGACTCCTCGGGACCCATGAAAATGCGCGCGCCGTCGATGTGCGACGCGAATTTTACGCCTTCCTCGGTGATTTTCCGAAGCTGAGCGAGCGAGAAGACCTGAAATCCGCCCGAATCGGTCAGGACCGGTCGATCCCAATGGAAAAATCTGTGAATGCCGCCCATGTCGCGGATCAGCGTGTCGCCGGGACGGAGGTGGAGATGGTAGGTGTTGGAAAGCTCGACCTGACAGTTCACGTCGTGCAGGTCGTCGGTCGAAATGCCGCCCTTGATCGCGGCGGACGTGCCGACGTTCATGAAAACCGGCGTTTCGATCGTGCCGTGGACCGTTTCAAAGCGTCCGCGGCGGGCTTTTCCTTCTGTTTTTAATAAGGTGAACATGATTTTGCTGTCACTTTCGCGGAAAAATATCCTGCGAAAGCTCCTTTCTGACGGAAATTCCGCTTTCGTTTGCGGGGATCGGTCAGGCGCGCCTGAACTGATGCTCGATCTCGTGCTTGGTCAGCTCGAACGCGACCGGGCGGCCGTGCGGACAGAATTTGATGTCGTCGAGCATTAAGAGCTGTTCGACGATCCAGCGGATGTGCGCTGCGTCCTCGTCGTGTCCGATCTTGATCGCCGCCTTGCAAGACGCCTGATACAGCGCTTTTTCAAACAGGATGCCGCGCGAGACCTCCGCGCTTCCGGTGCCGCTGGCGAGCCGGTCGGCGATGGTTTCGAGCAAGTCGGGCGCGGCGGACGCTTCGATGGACGTCGGGATCGCCGAAACGATCAGCAGACGGTCGTCCTTTGCGTAAAACTCGAATCCGACCGCCTTCACATCGGCTTCGTAGTCCTTCACCGCCGCGATCTCCAGCGGCGTGAGCGAAACCTCGAGCGGGATGAGCAGGATCTGCGACGCAACTTTGTCCGAGCAGCGGTTTTCCTTGAGCGATTCAAACAAAATCCGCTCGTGCGCCGCGTGCTTGTCGATCAGCATCATGCGGTCCTCGATCTCGACGATGACGTAGGAGAGGAAAACCTCGCCGACGATGCGGAAGGGCGGGAGCTTCTTCGCGGGCTTTTCTTCGGGCGCAGGCTGTGCCGGAACCGGGTCATGCGAAATGGGGTCAGCCGATGTAAGACCGGCAGACGATACAAAATCGGCAGACGACGCAATGTCGGCTATCGACGCAGCATCGGCGGACGTTTCGGCGGGAAGGGAAGCCGGACGGTCAGCTGCCGGGCGGGAAACGGCGCTCTCCGGCGCGGAATGGTCGGCTTCGGCGGCTTTCCGGGCGGCTTCCTCCACCGCTTCGCGCTTCTGCTTCTCCATCGCTTTCCGGAACGCCCTGATCGCGGGAGATTCGGAGAAAGCGGGCGGCGCGGCGTTCGGGTTCGGGCGCTGAATGCCGGGATCCCCGATGGCGAACGGTATCATCGTTTCGGGATTCTCCGGATTGAGCGGCTCGCCCGGCGAATAGGGACAGCCGGGGTCGAACGGATTGGGCGCGACGACGATGCCGCCTTTGTAGAGCGGTTTGCGGTAGTCGGGCAGCGCCGATTCGTTCGGGTCCTGCGAAAACGACTCGCTTTTTAACTGCGGACTGTTGTCCGACCGACGTTCGTCCGCCGGACGTCTTGACGCCGGAGCCGCCGCCTGATATCCGGTCGGATGGGACGGAACCGTCGTCTGACGTTCCGCCGGACGGCTGACCGGGAGAGCAGCTGCCGCCGGTTCGCTCAGAACGTCCTCGGTCGAGATCTGTCCCTCTTTGACCGAGCGCTGATTGTTGTAGGGACTGCGCTTCGCGGGCGGCTCGGACACGCGGTCTCTTAGCGGAACGAACGCATTGAGCTGTTTGTAAAGCTCCCAGTTCGCCTCGCTCGTCGTTTTGCCGTTCAGATTCAGCTTCGGGACGGGGATCGCCGTTTCCAGCGCGCCCTTGACCGCGTAGTAGATCTCCTCGAACAGCTGCCGCTCGTTCGCAAACTTGACCTCCAGCTTCGCCGGATGCACGTTCACATCGACGGCGGACGGGTTCATTCTGATGTTCATGACGCAGGTCGGGAATTTTTCGCTCGGGCAGTTCGAGATGAACGCCTGCTCCAGCGCCGCCTGCGCACAGCGGGACTTGATATAACGCCCGTTGATGAAAAAGTTCTGATAATTCCGGTTCGCGCGGACATTTTCCGGCGTTCCGATAAAGCCGGTGATCTCGATCCCTTCGTTTTTTCGGTTCAGCTCGATCATTTTGAGCGCGAAATCGCGCCCTAAGATCGAGTAGATCGTGTTTTTCAGGATCCCGTCTCCCGCCGTCGCAAAGCGGGTCTGACCGTCGATGATCAGCCGGATGCCGATCTCGGGGTGAGACAGCGCGACTTTTTCGAGGCTTCCGGTCAGCGCCATCGCCTCGGTCTGGTCTTTTTTGAGAAATTTCCGCCGCGCGGGGATGTTTTCAAAGAGATTTTCGACGACGATCGTCGTGCCGTCGGTCGTGCCGACCTCCGAGATCACCGGGTCCATGCCCGGCTCGGATTCGAGCAGCGTCCCCATCTCGTCCTCGCGGCGCTTGGTCAGGATGCGGACGCTTGCCACCGACGAGATCGCCGCGAGCGCTTCGCCGCGGAAGCCGAGCGTCAGGATGCTGTCGAGGTCCTCGGCGTTTCTGATCTTGCTGGTCGCGTGGCGCCTGATCGCGAGCGGAACGTCCTCCCGCGCCATGCCGCAGCCGTCGTCCGAGACGCGCATATACGTGACGCCGCCGTTTCGGATGTCGACGGTGATGTTCGTGCTGCCCGCGTCGATGGAGTTTTCGACCAGCTCCTTGCACGCGGAAGCGGGACGGTCGACCACCTCGCCGGCGGCGATCAGGTTGGCGACCTGAAAATCAAGCTGATTGATCTTGCCCATAGTGAATCCCTCCGCTTACAGGAGCATTTTTTTCAGGCGATACAGCTCGTTGAGCGCTTCGATCGGCGACATCGTGTCGAGATCGACCGCACGGACCGCGTCGGCGACCTGCTGTGACAGCACGTTTTCAAACGTCATGGCGTCCGGCTCGGCTTCCTCCGCCTTTACGGACTTCCGCTGCGGAACGGTCGAGCCGTCTTCGAGCTGTTTTAAGACTTCCTTCGCGCGTCTGATGACCTCGATCGGCACACCGGCGAGCTTCGCCACCTCGATGCCGTAGCTGTCATCCGCCGCGCCGCGCACGATCTTGCGCAGAAACGTGATGTCGTCGCCGCGCTTTTTGGCGGCGATGCTGTAATTGACCACGCCGTCGACGTCATCCTCCAGCTCGGTCAGCTCATGGTAATGCGTTGCGAACAGCGTTTTCGCCGAGAGCTTTTTCCCGGCGGTGAATTCCGCGATGGCGCGCGCCATCGCCATGCCGTCAAAGGTCGACGTGCCGCGCCCGATCTCGTCGTAAACGATGAGCGAGCGCTTCGTCGCGTTTTTCAGGATGTACGCGACCTCGTTCATTTCGAGCATGAAGGTAGACTGCCCCATCGCAAGATCGTCCGACGCGCCGACGCGCGTGAAGATCCGGTCGCAGATGCCGATCCGCGCTTCCTTTGCGGGAACGAACGAGCCGATCTGCGCCATCAGCGTGATGAGCGCGACCTGCCGCATATAGGTCGATTTGCCCGCCATGTTCGGACCGGTGATCAGCATCAGCCGGTTTTCGCGGGTGTCGAGCAGCGTATCGTTCGGCACGAAGCGGTTGTCGGTCACAAAACGCTCGACGACCGGGTGCCGTCCGTCTCTGATCTCGATGACGTCGCCGTAATCGACGGTCGGGCGGACGTAATTGTTCCGCACCGCCGCTTCGGCGAGCGAAACGTAAACGTCGAGCCGGGCGAGCAGTCTCGCGGTCGACTGGATGCGGGTGATGTTGTCCGCAAGAACTCCGGCGACCTTTTTGAACAGCTCGTATTCGAACGTGTTGATGCGGTCCGCCGCGCCGAGGATCGTCGCTTCGGTGTCCTTCAGCTCCTGCGTGATGTAGCGCCCCGACCCGGCGAGCGTCTGCTTGCGGATGTAGGTCTCCGGCACGAGCGAAAGCTGCGAGCGCGTGACGTCGATGTAGTAGCCGAAGACGCGGTTGTAGCCGATGCGGAGATTTTTGATGCCGGTCGCTTCGCGCTCGCGGCTTTCGAGCTGTTCGATAACGCCTTTTGAGTCGTGGATGATCGCGCGGAGATTGTCGACCTCCTCCGAATAACCGGCGCGGATGACCCCTCCCTCGCGGATGGAGAAGGGCGCGTCCTCGTCGATCGCGTCTTCGATCAGCGCGTGCAGGTCGGAAAGGTCGTCAAGCTCGGCGAAAATTCCGGCAAGCTCTGCCGATCTCGCGCCTTCGATCAGCTTTTTGACCTCCGGCAGCACGGCGACGGTGTTTTTGATGGCGTTGAGGTCTTTGCCGTTCGCCGAACCGTAGACGAGCCGGGTCGTGAGCCGTTCGAGGTCAAGTACGCTCTTTAACTGAAGCGCGGTCTCCTCGCGCATCATGAAATCGTTCGCAAGCTCGTCGACCGCCGCCAGACGGCGGTCGATCCGGTTGGCGTTGACGAGCGGCAGCTCGATCCACTGGCGGAGCAGGCGCGCGCCCATCGACGTACTCGTGTGGTCGAGTACCCAGAGGAGCGTGCCTTTCCGCTCCTTCGTGCGCATGGTCTCGCAAAGCTCGAGATTCCGGCGCGTGTTCAGGTCGATCTCAAGGTACTGCCCGTCGATGTAGACGTCCAGCTTCGTGAAATAGGACGGGTCGGTCTTCTGCGTCTCGATGATGTAGTCGAGCAGCGCGCCCGCCGCTTCGACGACCGGCTCGTCTTCGCAGTTCGCCGCTTCGGCGACCAGCATGGAAACGGTCTGCGGATCGTTCCCGAACGCATTTTCGACAAGCTCGCGGCAGTGGGCAAGCTCGAAGCGGTACGCCTGATTCTGCGAGACCGCGCCGCCGAGCTTCGTCATAAGATACGATCCCGCCGCGCCGAATTCGTCCGCCGCGCCGGACAGAAGCACCTCGCAGGGCTGATAGGTCCCAAGCTCGTTCAGGAGCCGGTCGAACCGACGGTCGCCCGTGAAATGCGTTGCCGACATGACGCCGGTCGAAATATCGGCGAAGCAGACGCCCACCATCTGCGGCTCGGAGACGACGGCGGCGAGATAATTGTTCTTCGTTTCGGTAAGCAGGTTCGATTCGACGACCGTTCCGGGCGTGACGATCCGGATGACCTCCCGTTTGACCAGTCCCTTGGCGAGCGCAGGGTCCTCCATCTGTTCGCAGATGGCGATCTTGTAGCCCTTCGCGACGAGCTTGCCGATGTAGACGTCGACGGCGTGGAAGGGAATGCCGCACATGGGCGCGCGGTCCTCGTCCCCGTTGTCGCGTCCGGTCAGCGTGAGGTCGAGAACGCGCGAGCCGATCTCGGCGTCCTCGTAGAACATCTCGTAGAAATCGCCGATCCGGTAGAAGAGCAGGTAGTCTTTGTATTGATTTTTGACTTCAAAATACTGCTGGAACATCGGGGTCATACGAATCAGACCTTGCCTTTCCGGTTTCGTTTACTGATGGCAGCTTCCGCCGCAGGTCGAGCAGTCGTGCGTGCAGGGACGCTCGCCGGTGATCTGGAACGTGATCTCGCCGTTGACCTCCGCCATGAAGGCGTTGACGACCTCCTGCGCCTTCGTGTAGGCGGTCATGTGCGGGTTGTCCATGATCTCGTGGTAGAGCGTGTTGATGCGGGTCTCGATGATCTTGATGAACTCGGCGTCCTGCGTGTTTTTCTTGTATTCTTCGGTCAGCGCCTGCGACTGGGCGTTGTACTCCATGATCTTCTGCTGGAGCGTTTCGTCGGCCTCGTATTCCTTTTCCGCCATTTTCATGGCGACGACGCGGGGGTCTTCCTTGATCTTCTGACCAAGTGCTGCTGCAAGTTCCATAACTTCCATGATGAATATCTCCTTAATTATTAAAAATTTTGCTGATTACTTAATACTTTATGATGACAAACGTTATAATAAAATCCGTTTTTATGTCGGCTTTGCCGACATAAAAACACCTCTAAGGCGAGCCAGGGCGAGCCCTCGCGCCGAGGGGAGCCGGCAAAACTTTGTTTTGTCGGCGGCGATAAGCGCGAGTACCGATTGTAAAACGAAGTTTTACAATCGACTTATTTGACGTCTCCGAACAGGGCGAAGGGCTCGGCGCGGGCGATGGTCACGGGCGCGAATGAGCCGACGCGCTGCTCGTTGACGGGAGTGCGCGGGATGTGGACGAGCTTGTTGGAATCGGCGCGTCCCGACAGCATCGAGGGGTCGTTTTTGCTCACGCCCTCGATCAGCACACGCTGAACGCTGCCGATGGTTTCGAGATTTTTTTCGAGCGAAATGGCGTTCTGCACGTCGAGCAGCCGCGTCATGCGCGCGGACTTGACCTCCTGCGGGATCTGGCAGTCCATTTTCGCCGCCGGCGTCAGCTCGCGCGGAGAATAGATGAACGAATAGACCATATCGAACCGCACTTTTTCGAGCATGGCGATCGTCTGTGCAAACTCCTCGTCGGTCTCGCCGGGGAAGCCGACGATGATGTCCGACGACACGGCGACGTCAGGCATTTTTTCGCGCAGATACGCGAGGGTCTCGAGGTAGCTTTCGGGCGTGTAGCGGCGGTTCATCGCGTGGAGGACGCGCGCCGAGCCGGATTGGAGCGGCAGATGGAACTGACGCGCGCATTTTTCGCTTTTCGCCATCACGTCGATGAGCTTTTTGGAAGCGTCCTTCGGGTGGCTCGTCATGAAACGGAGGATGAAATCGCCGTCGAGCGAGGAAATTTCATCGATCAGGTCGGCGAAATCGCAGCCCGCGCCCCTGTCTTTGCCGTAGGAGTTGACGTTCTGTCCGAGCAGGGTGATCTCCTTCGTGCCGGACGCGATCAGTCCCTTCACCTCAGCCAGAATGTCGGCGCGGTCGCGCGAACGCTCGCGTCCGCGCACGTGCGGGACGACGCAGTAGGTGCAGAAATTGTTGCAGCCGTACATGACGCTGACCCACGACTTGATCGGCGACGCACGGCAGACCGGGATGTCCTCGCAGACCACGCCGTCGGTCTCGTCCAGCACGAACGAGCGCTTTTTGCCGCTCATCCGGTCGTCAAGGCAGATCGGCATCCGGTGGAGCATCCCCGCGCCGACGAGAAAGTCGATGTAGGGATACCCGGCGCGGATGGCGTTCATCCGGTGCGCCTGCGTGACCATGCATCCGCAGATGCCGATCATCAGGTCGGGATTTTTCTCCTTGAGATGCTTGAACTGACCGGTGATCGACAGCGCGCGAAGCTCGGCGTGTTCTCTCACGGCGCAGGTGTTGACGAGGATCAGATCGGCTCCCTCCGGCTCGGCGCTCGGAGAATAGCCCATCGCTTCGCACATTCCGGCGAGCCGCTCGCTGTCGGCTTCGTTCTGTTGACAGCCGAACGTGCGGATGAAGTAGTGAAGTCCGCGCTTTTCGATTCGCGCACGGACGCGAGCCATCGCCGCAAAGGTGTCGGCGAGGTCGGGTTTTCGGAGAATGTTCATAAAATACCCTTTAATTTTGTTGATTCTGCCGTTTCAGAACGGCTCTCTGTATGAAGATCCCGCACAGACCGGCAAGACCGGTCGCAAGATAGATCAGAAGCGCGGTCGTAAAGCCGCCCTCCGCCACCGCGTCGCCGACCATCGTCGACGTAACGACCGACGGAATCCGTGCCGGTACCGACAGCAGCAAAAAACGCGGCAGGCTGACGCCGGTCATCGGCGCGAAGTAAATGAACAGGTCCTTCGGTGTTCCGGGCAGGAAAAAGAGGAGGAAGAGAAGCGGGTCGCGCTTCGCGGGGTCGCGCAGAAAGGTGAGATCTTCCGTCCTCGACGGGTCGGCGAATCTCGCCGTGAAGCGTCTGCCCAGCCGTTTCGCGGCGAACCAGACGAGCAGCGAGCCTGCCGCGATCCCGGCGAGCGTCAGAAAAAGCCCCGGGACCGTCCCGTAGAGTAAACCCATCAGCAGCTCGAAGGGTTCGCCCGGCACGACCGCCGCAATGATCTGCGCGACCTGCAAAGCGAACATCAGAAGCACGCCCCACACGCCGAGCGAATCGACGAACGCACGGAATTTCGCCTGATTTTCCGGCTCTTTCAGCGAAAGCACCGGTTTTATGAGAAACAGGCAGGCGGCAAACGCCAGCGCAAAGACAAGGATGAGAACGACCGTTTTACCGGTCGGTTTTTTCAAATTCCATTTCATCGGTACAGAAGATCGAGCCGTCTGACCCGACCAGAAGCATTTCAAATTCAAACGCGCCGCGTTCGTAAAACGCTTCGGCGCGTTCCCGTCCCATGACGTAGAGCGCGGTCGAAAGCGCGTCGCAGAGCGCTCCGTCAGACGGCGACACGTCCTTGACCCAGACGAGCGCCGACGCGAGATCGGTTTCGGCGGGATATCCGGTCGCTGGGTCGAGGATGTGGCAGTAGGTTTTGCCGTCAAAGACCGCATAACGCTCGTATCCGCCGCTGACGGCGACGATTCCGCGGTCGATCTTAATCGTTCCGATCAGCGTCTGCGGGTCGAAGGGGTCCTTGACGCCGATGTTCCAGCGCGAGCCGTCGGATTTTTCGCCGACGACGGCGATGTTCCCGCCGAAGCTGACCGTCCCCGACGCGCCGTTTGACGCGAGGTATTCGGCAGACGCGCCGAGCGCATAGCCTTTTCCGATGCCGCCGAGGTCGATCGAGACGCGCGGGTCGCTTTTGAGCAGCGTTGTGCCGTTCAGAGCGATCGCTCTGCCGCCGACGAGCGGGAGGAGCGCGTTCACGGAAGCGCCGGTCGGCGGGGTCCAGTTCTCGTCCGCATGGGAGATGTCCCAGAGCGAGACGAGCGGGGCGACCGTGACGTCGAACGCGCCGTCCGTCGCGTCGGTCACGCGAAGCGCAAGCTCGACGATCCCGGCGGTTCGCTCGTCGAGCGCACAGCCGCCGTCCGATCCGGCAAACGCCGTCACGTCGCTGCCGGGCAGGTGCGCGGACAGCAGCGCTTCCAGCTCTTGTGACATCGCTTCGCATTCGCCGATCAGCCGGTCCGCGTCATCGGCGGCGACCGAAAAATCGACGATCGTATCCATGAGGAAAAACGACGAACGGACGCTTTTTGACGCGCCGCACGAGGGAAGGAGCGTCAGCAGAAAACATAATATAATAAGGAAGAAATTTTTCATTTCCCGACGGTTTTCTTTACCGTCCGCACCGTCAGCTCGGACGCGAGACCGGTCGCAAAGCCGGTAGGGATCGACAGGATGAGCAGCCACCAGAGAAGTCCCGCAGGAGCGATGCTCCCGAACAGCAGACAGGCGGCGGCGGTCTGTCCGACGTTGTGCGCGGCGGCGGCGAGGATCGACACGCCGACGAGCGTCATGCGCCCGTAAAGCCGCGCGGTGAGCGCCATCACGCCGACGGCGAGCAGTCCTCCGGCGAGCGAAAAGAGGAACGACGTGACCGTTCCGAACAGCAGCGCCGTGACCGTGACGCGGCAGAGCATCACGCAGAGCGCGTCCCGCCGTCCGACCAGATGGACGCAGACGAGCAGAGCCGCGTTCGCCAGTCCCAGCTTCGCGCCGGGAAGCGGGAAGGGGACGAAGGTTTCAAGCCACGAAAGGATGAGCGCCGCCGCTAACATCATCGCGTCGGTCGTGAGCCGTTTCGCGGCGTTCGCGCCAAACGTGCGGGGAAACGCGGCGTTTTTGACCTCATGCGTTCCGTCGGAGGTCTGCGGCGCGCCGGGATTCTGTCCGTTAGCGCCGGTATCCCGTGCGCGGTCGTCAGGATTCTGTCCGTGAGCGCCGGTTTTCTGCGGACAGACGTCCGAAATCGGCGATTGAGTGTCGGTTTCCTGCGGACAGACGTCCGAGCTTTGCGCGTGAGCGCCGGTTTCCTGCGGACAGACGTCCGAGCTTTGCGCGTGAGCCCCGGTTTTCTGCGGACAGACGTCCGAAATCGGCGATTGAGTGTCGGTTTTCTGCGGACAGACGTCCGAAAT
>JAZRXB010000184.1:0-5230 GCA_045600005.1 Eubacteriales bacterium
TCACGGCATCCGCGCCGCCTGCGCGTCCGATGCGTTCAGCGTGAAGTACACCCGTCTGCACAACGATGCGAACGTGCTGTGCATGGGCGGCCGCGTGATCGGCGCGGGACTCGCGTGCGAGCTGGTCGACCTTTTCCTGAACACGGAGTTCGAGGGCGGACGTCACGCGGCGCGCGTGGCGATGCTCGACGAGATCGACCGCACCGAAAAAAACGATCATTAAGCGAAATTTTCCGAAAAAACTGCGCGCAGGGCTTGATTTTCAAGCCGCCGTGTGCTATACTGATGATAGAATACTATCATTGACAGAAGACCGTTCATCTGACGGTCCTGACGAATGAAAGGAGAAAAAACATGAAAAAAACATTACGTACCATCGCCGCCGCGATCGCCGCTCTGCTGACGTTCGGATGCGTCGGCGCGCTCGCGGAGGAACCGCTTGACATCGCCATCGCACCCGCGCCCGTCGAGCTGATCGAAACGGCGGACGAGATCGAATACGCTCCGTATTTCCTGATCGTCGAGGGTCCGGACGAAATGCTCCTGCTGGACGGCGGCGAGTTCGCGGCAGGTCTGACGACGGTGGGCGACATCGTAGCGGCGTATGCCGGGGACCTTGCCATCGAAGGGCTTGAGACCGGCTACGTCAGCTCCATCGCCG
Organism: Eubacteriales bacterium; assembly: GCA_045600005.1. Taxonomy (GTDB): domain Bacteria; phylum Bacillota; class Clostridia; order Oscillospirales; family CAG-272; genus Flemingiibacterium. Next base: position 662 of record JAZRXB010000184.1, read on the forward strand.
GCATCGAAAACGGCATGTTCGGCGGCTGGGACGGCTGGCAGTACGCCTGCAAGTTCATGGTGGCCGACGAGGAAACGGGCGGCTATATGGAAGCGATCGACCTTCCTTCGATCAGCATGAACGACTATGATCTGTACGCGCCCTGCGTCGTGACGCTGTTCTACGCGGACTATCAGGCGCCGATGGTCGGCATGGAGGAAACCGAAGACGGGCGCGTTCAGATGCTCTCCATGGATCCTCTGTTCGACGAAAACTACAAGCACGTCGGTTTCAGCTTCGCGCCCCTGCCGGACGCGGAGATCGCGTTCACCAAGATCAATGAGCTTGACGGCACGATCGTCGCAAATCCGGTCACGGTCGTCTATACCGCCGACGAAAACGGCGTGATCGATATTCCCGCCGACTTCGAGCAGCTTCTGACGAACGGTCTGTACGTGATGAACGCGGGCTTCGAGGGCGAGGACGGCTTGCAGAAAGCGGTCCGCCTGAGCGATCTGTACCTCATCACGAACGGCGTGCCGGAAGACGACCCGTTTGTCGAAAAGGTCTTTCTCCTTCTGCTGTGAGCAGAACGCATAAAATCAGACCCCTGATTTAAGCAAAATCAACATAAATTTTGAAAGGCGGTTCCCGTCCGGGGAACCGGAAGGTATCATCATGGCAGAGAAAAAGAGCGGTTTATGGTCCGAATTCAAGAAATTCGCGTTCAAGGGCAACGTGATCGACATGGCGATCGGCGTTGTGGTCGGCGGCGTGTTCTCTCCGATCGTCAACTCCCTCGTCAAGGACGTCATCATGCCGCCTATCGGTCTGCTGATCGGCGACGTTGACTTCAAGGACCTCGCCATCACGCTGAAGGAAGCGGTCACGAACGAAGCCGGCGAAGTCGTGAAGGAAGCCGTCTCCATTCGTTACGGCAATTTCATCCAGACCATCATCGAGTTCTTCATCGTCGCGTTCACCGTTTTCCTCGTTGTCAAGGGCATCAACAAGGCTCGTGACGCCGCAACGAAGGCAGAGCGCGAGGAAGCCGAAGCAAAAGCAAAGGCAGAGGCCGAAGCAAAGGCAAAGGCCGAAGCAGAAGCTCCGAAGGTCCCCACCTCCGAAGAACTCCTCACCGAGATCCGCGACCTGCTCGCAAAGAAATAACGATACGGAACCGGACGGTTCCATAAGGATAAATACCTGCCGAAAGGAGAGAGATCTCCGTTTGGCAGGTATTTTTGTCTCTGCGGTTCAGGCATAAAAATGGTTTGTAATTACCGGATCTTGATGCTATGCGGCAAAGCTGAGAAGTGAAGTGTCCACCCTCGCCCGCAGACAAATCACGCGCGAAGCGCACATCACGCGCAAAGCCGCACATCAAGCGCAAAGCCGCACATCACGCGCGAAGCGCACATCAAGCGCGAAGCCGCACATCAAGCGCGAAGCCGCACATCAAGCGGCAAAGCCGCACATCACGCGCAAAGCGCACATCACGCGGCAAAGCCGCACATCACGCGCGAAGCGCACAAAACAGCCCGTGCCGAAGCCGTTCCGGTTTTCCTTTCTGCGGGTATCAAATGGGCGCGCGCGGGGAAACCTATGCGCGAGGTGATTTTATGAATATTCTGCACGATTTTCCGGCGGAGCGGGTGACGCCCGAACGTTTTGACGCGGTGATCGAGATCAGCCGCGCGTCGAAGGTCAAATACGAGCTTGACAAGGAGACGGGGCTTCTGATGCTTGACCGGGTGCTGTCCACGTCGACGCGCTACCCGGCGAACTACGGCTTTCTGCCGCGGACGTTAGCTGAGGACGGCGACCCGCTGGACGTTCTGGTGCTTTGCTCGGAGGAGCTGCTGCCGATGACGCTCGTGCGCTGCCGTCCGATCGGGCTTTTGTCGATGACGGACGGCGGCAGCCGGGACGAAAAGGTCATCGCCGTGCCGGAGAACGACCCGATGCAGCGCGGCACGGTCGAGCTGTCGCAGCTGCCGCCCCAGCTTTTCGCGGAAGCGCAGCATTTTTTCATGGTTTACAAGGCGCTCGAAGGGAAGGAGACGGCGGTGGAAGCGCTCGAAGGCGCGTCGGCGGCAAGGGAAGCGGTCGCGCGTGCGCTCGCGGCATACGCCCGGCGCGAGGAACCCGGAAAAGCGAACGCTCCGGCGGACCCAGCCACAGTCGTGAGCTGAGCCGCCGGATATACGCCCGGCGCGCGGACGCTCGGTGTAAACGCCCGGCGCGCGGACGTTCGGCGGGGGACGACTTTCCCGTTTCACGGCGGAAAACGAAAAAAAAACGCTGACGGCGCGAAAATTTGTCGTTTTGCTGATTGAAAAAACGCGGGATTTGTGGTATAATAACGTGCATAAAGGATTTCTTTTGCGGCAGGGCGGACTTCACGTTCTGCCGGTATCCGAATTTCTCAAATGATTCTGGGAGGAACCGTTTATGTCAAACAGCAACAAACGTCCCGATAGCATGGTCCGCATTACGACGAAGGAGCTCGCCGAAGCCTTCATCGCCGAACAGGTCGAAGCTCTGCGCGCGCAGATCGGCGACAAAAAGGTCCTGCTCGCCCTCTCCGGCGGCGTGGATTCGTCGGTCGTCGCCGCTCTGCTGATCAAAGCGGTCGGCAGACAGCTCGTCTGCGTACACGTCAATCACGGTCTGCTCCGCAAGGGCGAACCCGAACAGGTCGTCGAAGTTTTCCGCGGTCAGATGGACGCGAATCTGATCTACGTCGACGCGGTCGACCGGTTCCTCGACAAGCTGGCGGGCGTGAACGATCCGGAAGAGAAGCGCAAGATCATCGGCGGCGAGTTCATCAACGTGTTCGCGGACGAAGCGCGCAGGCTCGAAGGCGTCGCGTTCTTGGCGCAGGGAACCATCTACCCCGACATCCTCGAAAGCAACGGCGTGAAGGCGCACCACAACGTCGGCGGTCTGCCGGACGACATCAGGGAACGCTTCGAGCTGGTCGAGCCCGTGAAGCTCCTTTACAAGGACGAGGTCCGCATGGTCGGCAAGACGCTTGGTCTGCCGGACAACATGGTCTGCCGTCAGCCGTTCCCGGGTCCGGGTCTGGGCGTGCGCTGCACCGGCGCGATCACGCGCGAGCGTCTGGAAGCGGTCCGCGAGTCGGACGCGATCTTACGCGAAGAATTCGACAGGGCAGGTCTGGCAGGGAAGGTCTGGCAGTATTTCACGGTGGTGCCGGACGTCCGCTCGACGGGCATCGTCAAGGGCGCTGACCGCGACACGCGCAGTTGGGACTGGCCGGTCATCATCCGTGCGGTGAATTCGGTCGACGCAACGAGCGCAACGATCGAACGCATCCCCTACGAGCTGCTCGACCGGATCGTCTCCCGCATCCTCTCCGAGGTGAAGGGCGTCAACCGCGTCCTCTACGATCTCTCGCCCAAGCCCGGCGCTACCATTGAGTGGGAATAATAGCACGGAGTCACTTTCCCCGAAGTGAACATGAGGATGGTTCCCTGTGGGAACCATCCTCAATGCAAAAGTCAGGTTTTCCCGGAGCCGTGACAACAGATTGACAACAAAAATCCATTATTCAAAGAATAAGAGCTAACTGATTTTGATTAAGTCAGTTAGCTCTTTTTTATACCTGAGAATAGCTTAGGATGTTGAAACTCCGTTAAGATAACTCACAATTCGTTCAATAAAAGGTTGCATACGCCAGTATCCTTTTTTTGCATGTTCTATTTCAACTTCAATCTGTTTCTTAGCTTCTGTTTCAATGTGAGCCAAATTTCTCAGCTCATATGTCTCTTTGATATCGTCTGCGTACTTCCCTTCAATAAAACCAATACGAACAGCGCAATCCACTTTATCCCCAAAGGGAATACTGTTTCTCGGCGTTTTCTCATCTTTGTATACACAAGTAAATATTTGTTCTTCCTTGTATTTTAAACTCGTCAGTTTAGCCAAAGCACTGACCGGTTTATACGCCTTATGAGTCTGAAGTGCAAGAACTTCTGGATTATCCTTAAACCTATTCCAAAGTAAATATGTGATTACTGCTTCGTAAATAGAAGCATACTGCATTATTTGGAATTTAACAAATGGATGCAATTCGTTTTCCTTTACGTAAAGAGCCTCCATAAGCTTTGCCATATATCGTGCAGAATAAAAAGCCCTACCTACACGTTCCCTCAACTCAGTATCATCAATAAATTCAAACTGTTGAATATGCCAACTTAAGTCCCCGGGTAAATCTTTAGTACAGTATGTTTGAATTTGTTCACGTAATGATTTTTCTAATGACATATAGCTTTCCCACCTTTCAAAATATCATCAACTCAATCATTATCTCTTGTAATTTCCCCTATCAGCATATCGCTGAGCCCCTGTGACGGCACCTTCGCCCATCGGCCGGTTGTATCGAACTCCGGATAGAAATAGCGCCAGCGGTCGTATTCCTCCCGGCTGATCTCGCCGGAGTCGAGCATGGCAGCCGCCTGTCGCCATGCATACAGCATCTCATGCAGCTTTGCAGCGTCAGCACCGGAACGAGGGTCAATGCGCAGGCAGACTTCCCCCTCCATGTCGCCGCCCATTTCATCG
>JAZRXB010000185.1:0-9978 GCA_045600005.1 Eubacteriales bacterium
CCGGCGCTCCCGCCGGTCTGCGGGGGATTTCCCAATAGCGCCGACCTGTACGCAGGCCGGTGTTTTGTGTTCAGACGTTTCCGCTGCGGTCGACCGAGCGGACGGAAAAGCGCGAAAGGGATGCGTCCTCCGGCGCGCGTCCATCGAGCATAAGAGACGTGCCGACCGTCGAGGCGATCTGACTGCCGTCGAAATAAACGCGGTAGTAACAGTGGTTCGGGTCGGAGACCGGACGCCACGAGAGCCGCCCGTTTTCCAGAGCCGCCGGTTCCGCCGTCACGGGAGAGGTCTTCACCAGATAGTCGTCGGTGACGACGAGGACCGATTCCGGTCTGACGGTCAGCCGCAGAACGCCGTCTTCCGCTTCGCAGAGCAGAACGGGGTCGGGCAGGTCGGCAAAGGGGCTCAGGACCGGCGCGTTCGTGTCGTATTCGTACACGCGGAAGGGCTTGTCGTACCCGCGCTTCCGCGCGGGAAGCGAGAGGGTCAGTCCGACCGGCTCCTTCTTCCGGCTGACCAGCGCGAGCGAGACGCTTCCGTCCCGGTTCATGACCGCGCAGGAGCGGATGAGCGGGTCGTCCGACGAGGTTTCGAGGACCTTTGCGTTGCGTTTCAGGTACTTCGTGAGCAGTCCGATACAGGGATAGTGCGCACGGGCGGAGTGGTCGCCGTCGTCCTCCCAGCGAAACAGTCCCCATTTGTTGTAGCGGATGTTCACGCCGCCGCCCAGAAACGGTTCGTACCGCGTCCAGAGCGAGCTGTATGCGTCGGAAAAGGACGGTCCGTTCATCGGGTCGGGATAGTCGGAGAAGGTCCACATCGCCAGCGCGAACACACCCGCATTGACGGCGCCGATGATCATTTCGGAGAGCTTTAAGCAGACCTTGACCGTCTCGCCGTCGTCGAAATGCGAACAGGCGTCGCGCACCGCCGCGCCGAAAATTTTGCAGTTGACCGTGCTGGAGCCGAACTCGCCGAGGATGAAATGCTTCTGCTTCTTCACGGCTTTATCGGTCATCGCGCGGCATTTTTCGACCCAGAAGTCGTAGAACGACGGGTCGTCGACGGCGTAATCGCGCTCGTAGTAGTGGGCGCAGTAGTCCTTTGTCAGCACATCCATGTTCTGCATCGCCCAGTCGAGACTGCTCCAGTCCTGCGCGGCGTCGGTCGCCAGCAGTCCGATGTTCAGCCCCGCGTTTTGGAAGGCGCGGTAGAGATGCTCGTGGTAGCGCTTGAAGGCCGGCAGATCGTCTTTCAGCCGTCCGCCCGTGACCTGCCCAAGCTCGTTCGAGAAGCAGTAGTAGGCGAGATGGCGCACGTCTTTTTCATTGACGAGGTAGGAGAGCCGTTCGGCGACGTCCTCGGCGTAGCGGCGCATCTCGTCGTCCGAGAAATGGAGCTTCCCGCGTCCGGGCGTCATGTAGATCGGCGTGTCGGTCCGCTTCTGCATCTTTTCATAGTATTCCGCGAAGTCGTCCATCGCCTCCTTCGTCCAGTCGGAGAAGCCGGCAAACGTGCGCATGAAGCCGGGCGACAGCTCACGATAGCATTTGCAGATCGTTTCATTAAAATGCCGCTCGTCCATCAGGCGGTACATGGACGCTTCGCTGTTGTGGAAGCCGAGTCCCGCGAACACGGCAGGGTACGCGGGACGTGCGATCGACAGCTCTGCCATTTATCTTCTCTTGTTGACCGAGAGGACCTTGTAGTAATCGCCCTTCACATTCATGATAGCGGCTTCGTCGAGGTAGCGAGCCGAGAAATCGAGCGTTTCGGCGACGGTCGACGCGATCTGATTTTCCTTCGACGGGACGAAATCGGGCGTTTCGCCGCGGTAGACACGGTAGTAGCAGTGCAGATCGTCCGTGACCGGCGACCAGCGCAGCATATTGCCGTCGCGGACGACGTTCTCTGCCCAGACGTCGGGACGCTCCACCCAGTCGGTCGTGAAGACGGTCATCGAATAGCCGGGGACCGTGTAGGAGAGCTTTCCGTCTTCCGCCCTGATCTCAGCGGACGGATCCTGAAGGTCGCCGAACTCGTTGACCGGCGGGTTCTTCGTGTCGAATTCATAGACGCGGAACGCCTTCTGCTTTTCGATGTGCTTGAGTCTGAGGTCGATGTCGATCGTTTCGGGATCGTCGTGGCGGTTGATGACGACGACGGTGACGGTCTGATCCTTGTTGACCAGAGCGCAGATGCGCAGCAGCCCGTCGTCACATTCGATATCCATGACCTTGGCGTTGCGGCGGCAGTAACGGGAGATCAGACCGAGGCACCAGTAGCTCTCGCGTACCGAGTAATCGCCGTCGTCTTCCCACTTGATCATGCCGCACTTGTTGTACTTGACGTCCTGCGTCTGGGAGATGAAGCGCTCGCACTCGCCCCACTTCTTCGCGTACTCGTCATGCTCGGCATAGTGGCAGACGTAGGGGTCCGGGTAATCGCAGTAGGTCCAGATCGAGATGGCGAACACGCCCGCGTTGATCGCGGCGAGCGCTGCCTCGGCGTACATGACCGCGCCTTCGGGTCCTTCGCCGTGGTAGTTGAAGTCGGTCGTGTCCTTGATGACGCCGTTGCGGTGCATGAAGCAGGTATCGCGGCGGACGCCGTTTTCGTCCTTGACCATACGGCGGATGCCCATTTCGCCGAGGATGAAGCGCTTGCCGTCGCAGTGGATCGCCTTCATGACGACCTTGCGGCACTCCTCCTCGAACCAGCGGTAGAAGTCAAGGTCGCCGAGGTCGTACTGGGTGGCGTAAATGTGCAGGCAGATGTCCTCGGTGATGCGCTTCATGTTGGCGGTGACATAATCGACGGTCTCCCAGTTCTTCAGACCGGAAGCGTCGGTAGCGAGCAGACCGACGTTCAGGTCGTGGCGGACGAACGCACGATAGAGCATTTCGTGGTACTTCTTGAAGAGGTCGAGGTCCCTTAAAAGACCGCCGTTGTCGTTGATCGACATTTCGTTGGAGTAGCAGTAGTAACGCAGCTGCTTTACACCCTTGACGTTGATGAGGTAGTCGAGGTTCTTGGCGACGTTTTCGCAGTATTCCTCGCGCTCGTCGTCGGAGAAGTGGAGCTGACCCTTCGCGGCGGCGAAGTAGATGGGCGTGTCGGTCCATTTCTGCATCCGCTCATAGTAGTCGGCGAAGGTGTCCATGCTTTCCTTCGTCCAGTTGGCGTAACCGGCGAAGGTGCGCATGAAGCCCGGCTGGATCTCGCGGTAGCATTTGCAGATCTTCTGATCGAACTGCTCCTTTTCGCAGAGACGGTAGAACAGCGCCTCGCTGTTGTGGAAGCCGAAGCCTCCGAAGAAGGTCGGGAAATCGGGACGGGTGACGGTGATTTTTGACATGACGGCTTTCCTTTCTGAAAAAGAAGATTGGTATCTTTCATTATACCGTAAAATCCGTCTTCCGTCAATGAACAAAATCAGAAAGTTTCCGTCCGTTTTTACGATTTTGTCCAAGTCGGGCGCCTGACCGTCGGACTGAGAGTAAGAAAAAGGCGCGGGAATTTCGGACGTCAGCCAAGGATCTCCCGGACCGCTTCGGCGAGCGCGTCGGCGTCCCTTTCGGTGTTGAACATCCCGAAGCTCGCGCGGACCGCTCCGCCCGGCGTGCCGAGACGGTCGTGCGCCAGCGGCGCGCAGTGAAGACCGCTGCGCACGCAGACGCCCCGTCTGTCAAGCTCCGCGCCGATCTCCTCGGACAGCCGTCCGGCGGCGCTGAACAGCACGATGGTCCCGCGCTGAACGGATGCGTGGACGGTGACGCCGGGAAGCGCGGCGAGCGCTTCGGCTGCGCGGGAAGCGAGCGCGGTCTCGCGGGCGAGAAGGTTCGCCGTCCCGCGCCTTTTCACTTCGGTCATCCCGGCTCTCAGACCGGCGATGGCGGCGACCGGCAGCGTTCCCGCCTCGAAGCGTTCGGGCGGGTCGTCCGGCATGAACGGAGAGCGGGAGAACACGCCGCTTCCGCCTTCGATCAGCGTCGGACGTTCGCGTTCGTCGCCGATGAGCAGAAGCCCCGACCCGGTCGGACCGTACAGCCCCTTGTGACCGGGCAGACAGAGAACGTCGATGAAATCCCGCGCAAGATCGAGGTCGTACAGTCCACCCGCCTGTGCGCCGTCGACGATAAAGCAGACGTTCCGTTCCCGCGCGAGCTTTCCGAGCTCTCCGACCGGCAGAGCTGCGCCGCAGATGTTCGACGCCGCCGTCGCGACGACCAGTCCGACGTCCGGGGTCAGCGCTTCGCGGAAGGAAGCGAGGATCGCCGCGCTCCGTTCTTCCGGGCAGGCGATCTCCGGATGGGAATCGAACGTGCGGATATCGTCCGTCAGCGCGCGGCAGGGACGAACGACGGCGTTGTGTTCAAGGTCGCTCGTCAGGACCGCGCCGCCGTGATAGGAGGTCTTGACGGCGATGTTCAGCGCGTAGGTCGCGTTGAGCGTAAAGACGACGTTTTCGGGCTTTGCGCCGAACAGCGAAGCGGCGGCTTCGCGGCAGGCGTAGACCTCGCGCGCCGCGTCAAGCGAGAGCCGATGTCCGCTGCGTCCGGGATTGCCGCAGTTCAGAAAACGGGCAGCGGCTCTGAGGACGGACGGCGGCTTCGGGAAGGTGGTGGCGGCGTTGTCGAGATAGATCACGGCAGCACCTGTCCGGACAGACCGGCGTTTTTGAGGATCACGAGCGCCGACATGAGACGGCGCGGTTCGACCGTCAGACCGTAGGAGCAGCCGTTCGGCGTCGTTTCCGGACTCAATCGGACGACGGCTGACGGCACTCCGCCGTCGGCAAGCAGATTCTGCGCTTTCAGCGCGGCAGTCAGCGAGCCGGGAGAGACGGTGACGGTTTTGAGGGGAGAAGGATTCATTCTGTCAACCTCCGTGGAAGGTCTTTGTATGCGGGCAATGTTTATAATATCGTTTCTTGATATCGTCATGCGATATTGTGGCGCGGATAAACGTTCACGTGAAATGGGGAGCAGGTATGCCGCGTGACAGGGTACGGCATTCACGCGGATATGGCGCGAACGTGATGATCGGGACAGGCAGGCGGCGCGTGCAGAGTATGTCGGCTGCTGTTCCCTGCCGCTCCTATCGTATGAAAGCGTTCGGACGGAGGTGATTGTTTACCGTGCGTTCACATTCACTGCGGCGGGACGACTTAATTTTATGGTAGAATCAACAGGATGGGGAAAGTACGCAGTTTGTAGTGCATAGTGTGGATTCTGACGCGCTATGCGCGTCAGGTTTCGAGTTCGTCAGGGACAAACTCGGCTTGCGCGTTTTTTCTAATGCGGATTCTGACGCGCAAAGCGCGTCAGGTTTCGAGTTCGTCAGGGACGAACTCGGCTTGCGCGTTCGTTTTGGGAAATGCAGAGATATCTCGCGCACGGCATAATCAGGGAGGAATGAAATGAACCCATATCTGAAACCGGAACGGCTTGAATTCATCATCACGGACGCCTGCACGTCCGACTGCCGCCACTGTTCTCACGGAGGACAGCTCGGCGGACGCGGGAACGGCGGCTGCATCGACCGCGATATCGCGGTCGGAGCGGTGCGCGCGCTCGCGCCGGAGCTTCATTCGGTCATGACCTTCGGCGGCGAACCGCTTCTGTACCCGGAAACGGTCTGCGCCATCCATCGGACGGCGGCGGAGTGCGGCGTTCCGTCCCGGCAGCTCATCACGAACGGATACTTTACGAAGGACGCGGAGGTCCGCCGCCGGACTGCCGCCGCGCTGCGGGACGCCGGCGTGAACGATCTGCTTCTGTCGGTCGATGCGTTTCACGCCGAATTCATTCCGTGGGAAGTACAGGCGGACTTTGCCGAAGCGCTTCTCGCGGCGGGCGTTCCGACGAAGCTGTCTCCCGCGTGGCTCGGCGGACGGGGCGCGGTCAACCGGTACAACGACGAGACCGAACGGCTTCTGGAACGTTTTACAAAGCTCGGTCTGCCGGTGGGCGAGGGAAACGATATTTCGCCGGACGGGAACGCGGCGGTGTATCTGAAAGACAGCTTTCCGCCCTTTTCGCCCGATCTCACGGCGAAGTGCGGCGAGACGCCCTACACCGACCCGCCGGATCGGCTGAGAAGTCTGTCGGTCGAGGCGGACGGCGACGTGGTCGCGTGCAGCTTCGCGATCGGGGATCTTCATAAAAGCTCGATAAACGATATCATAGAACGATATGATCCGTCATCCGACCCGTGGCTCTGCGCGTTAAGGAAGGACGGCGTTTCCGGGCTGGTCCGCACGGCGGAGCGGGACGGCGTGACGGTCGATGTTCGGGCGTATGCTTCGGCGTGCGCGGTCTGCCGGGCGCTGATGGAAGCAAGACGGCAGAAGGAAAGCGGCGCGCGGCGGAGCTGACACGGCTGCCCCGCCGAAGAATGCGGGCGAACGATGAAAATCGCGCAAAGCGATGAAACCGGCGCGGCGAACGCCCCGGCCGCAGACGGCGAAGATACCGCGCATGACGCCAACCGGAACGGCGTCTGCGTGCGAACGATAAAAAAGCGTCTGACGGCGGGAACGTCGTCAGGCGCGGTCGGAAGGCACTGTATGTTTACATGATCAGACGGGACAAAACGAATGTGCGGAAGTCTACTGCTTGGACGGGTCGAAGGTCAGAAGATGCGTCTTGAATTCGCTTGGCGTGAGACCGCTCACCTTGGCGAACAGACGGGAGAAATAGTGCTGGTCCTCGAAGCCCATTTCATCCGCGACCTCCTTGACCGACAGATGCGGGTTGCAGTAGAACATCTCCTTCGCGCAGTTGATCTTATAGGAAAGAATATACGCCTTGGGCGTCATGCCGAATTCCGAGCGGAAGACGCGGATCAGGTGCTGCTTGGAAAAATTGCTGACCAGACACAGGTCGGAAAGCGAAATGTCCTCCTTGCTGTGCTGACGGATATAGGAAATGACCTTGTTGAGCTTCCGGTAAGGCTCCTGCTGCGGGTCGGAGGAATTGGTCGGCGGAGCCGAGAGCGAAACAGTGCTTTTCTCCGCGGCGGCGAGAAGGAGACGGGTCATCAGGACGGCTTCGACGGTCATGCTGTCGATGTGGTTGCGCAGGTTCGCGCTCATCGCGTCCTCATAGAGGGCGAGCATCTCATCCTTCCGGTCGGACAGGTCGGTCAGGACGTTGACGATATGAAGATGGCAGTCGGCCTCCTGCCGTTCACCGGCAATGACCGAGCGGGTATGGGCGAGCTTGCGTTCGGCGATGCGCTGGGCCGCCTCGGTCTCGTTCATCGCGGACGGCTCTCCCGCAAGACGGATATGCGCGTAATAGAGCGTGCAAAGCTCGTTGTTGACCGGCCGGCGGACGTAATAGTGCCGCGCGGGAACGATGAACAGGCTTCCCTCCGACAGAAGGTAGTTTTCATTATCCAACATGATGCGGCAGCTTCCCTCAGCGGCGAAGATGAGGAGCGTGTCGGGGTCGACGATCTGCCAGACGGTCCGCCGTCTGACAGAATAGATGTCCGTAATGCCGGGCATGGCGGCAAGATTGATTTCGTACAGCATCCGATACCTCCGTTTTTTCGGTGAAAATTGAAATCATGTTCATTTTGTCCACAAAAATGTTCAGATGGTCTATTTACTATTATAGCGAAAAATTGTAAAATGTAAAGGCGTAGAGCAAAATTCGCCGCGCAGAATTTTTCAGCGCTCTGAAAACGGACGCGCGGCATGATAAAGGAGTGTACTTTTATGGCACAGAAGATCTGGAAAGTCGCGGTCGTCGGCTGCGGTATGTTCGCCAACAGCCAGTATATGCCCAACATCGCGAAGGAGACGCACGCGGAGCTTGTCGCGGCGGTCGACATCGTGTTCGAGCGCGCGGAGGCGGCCTGCCGCCGCTTCAGCATTCCGAACGCCTATCACGACGTTTACGAGCTGATCGAGAAATGCGACTTCGATATCGCCATCGACGCGGCGTCGATCCAGGCGCACCACGAGATCAACATGGCGGTCCTGAACGCCGGAAAGCATCTCATCTCCCAGAAGCCGGCGGCTCCGACCGTCGAGCTGCTGACCGAGCAGATCAGGCTCGCCGAATCGAAGGGTCTGAAATTCGCGTGCGCGCCGATCCACCCGATGCGCTACGACCTGAACTTTGCAAAGCAGCTGATCGCGGACGGCGCGATCGGAAACGCCTACTATGCGAAGTGCAATATGTCGCACGGCGGACCGGAATACTTCCAGTACCGCAGCGCCGACCCGTCGTGGTTCTACGAGCCGGGCGCAGGCGCGCTGGTCGACATGGGCGTTCACGGCCTGCAGATCGTGACCTCGCTGTTCGGACCCGCCGAGACGGTCGCCTGCACGGGCATCATTTCAACGCCGGAGCGCGAGATCCGTTCGGGTTCCTACGACGGAAAGAAGATCGCGTCGAACAAGATCCCGGACCAGTATCTGATCACCCTCCGTTTCCCCGGCAGCCGGATGGCTCTGGTCGACAGCGGCTTTTCACAGAAAGCGACGAAAGCGCCTCAGCTTGAGATCTTCGGCAATGAAGGAACGCTCTCGTTCACGCAGGCCTACATGACCAATCCCCGTCCCGAGCTGTATGTCGACGCGCCGGAGCGCGGCTTCCGCGGCTGGACGACGCCGATGGAATGGACGGCTCCGAAGCAGAAGCTGAACAGTCAGTGCTGCATCCTGCGCGACCTTGTGGAAGCGATCGAGAACGACCGTGTGCCGCTTCTGTCGGCATACCACGCCCGCCACGTGCTGGAGATCATGTGCAAGATCCCCGAAGCCATCGAGACCGGCTGCACGCTGAAGCTCGAAACCAAGTTCTGATAAAACAAGTTCTGATAAAAAAGGATGAATGTAAAATGGCAAAACTGAAAGCCGCGATCATCGGCATCGCGCATATGCACATTTCGGCGCTCTATAAATCGCTCGCCGCTCTGCCGGACGAGGCGGAATTCATCGGCTGGGCAGACGTCGCGCCCTTTGACGGACAGGGGCTCGACAGGAAGTCGGCGTTTCTCGGCGCGGCGAAGGAGACGATCCCGTATTTTGAGGACTGGCGTGACATTCTCGCACTGAAGCCCGATCTCGCGCTGGTCTGCGCGGACAACGCCGCACACGCTGACACGGCCTGCGCGCTGCTCGAAGCAGGGATCGCCGTCGTTCTCGAAAAGCCGATGGCGATCGGTTATGCGGACGCGGTACGCATCCGTGACGCCGCCTTGAAGAGCGGGGCGAAGCTGGCGGTCAACTGGCCGATCGCGTGGTTCCCGTCGTTCAACCGGGCGAAGGAATTATGCGACGCGGGAAAGATCGGACAGATCATGCGTCTGACCTATCGTTCTCCCGCAACGTGGGGACCGTACTCCTACTCGAAGGACGGGCTCCTCCCGCCGGACGACATACTGGACGCGACATGGTGGTATCATCACGACCGCGGCGGCGGGTCGATCCTCGACTACGCCTGCTACGGCGCGGCGCTGACGACGTGGTTCTTCGGTCATCGCGCGAAGAAGGTCTGGGGCATCAAGCACAGTTTTCTGACGACTGCGCACGACGTAGAGGATTTCTCGGCGATGTTACTCGACTTCGGCGACGGCGTAGGCGAGCTGGAAGGCTCGTGGTCGACGTTCAACTGCGGCGAATGCCCGTCCGGACCGATCATTCACGGCACGGAGGGGACGATCGTCTGCGACCGTCACTCGAACAACATCAAGCTCTATCTCCGCCGGAGCCACGGTCACAGTGCGCCGGACGAGGTGATCGAATGCCCTGCGTCGACGCCGGAGTTAAACTTCGGCAGAGTGATCGTCGATCATCTGACGAAGAACGCGCCGCTCCACCCGCTGCTTGAGCCGGAGCTGAACGTTTCGGTGATGGCCGCGCTCGAAGCCGGACGCACCTCCGCCTCCTGCGGCGGAGTGACGGTCGACTGAACCGTTCGTTTGATTCCGTTTGTCAGCCGGATGCGGCAGAGGCGG
>JAZRXB010000186.1:0-14934 GCA_045600005.1 Eubacteriales bacterium
CCGTCGCCGTCGCTGTCGCGGCAGGACCAGAGATAGTCGTCGAAATCGCGCACCGCCTCATAGAGCTTTTCGAGGTACTTTCTGTCCTCGCCGATGTACCAGTACATTTTCAGCGCGGGGATCGTGAAGAAGTCGCCCTGCATCCAGTCCTGATGCACCGCCATGCCCTGCCACGGCTCGCGGTAGGTGATCATGCCCGCCATGCGTCCGTCGCGGCGCTGATATTCCATGAAAATGAGCTGATTGTTCAGCGCGACCTCCATGTCGCGCGAAGCGTACATTTCGCCGCCGAGCGGCTGTGTTTCCAGCCAGACGCCCTGATATTTTGCGCCCTCCACCATGACGGTGCGGTCGCCGAAGCGCTTGATGTTCTCCTTCGCCAGCGCTTCGCAGCGGTCGAAGACGCGCTTCGTTCCCCCGTCCGCCGACGTGAAGCGCACGCCGGTCTCTGTGAGTCTGTAATCCTTTGCAAGATACCCTTTTGCCATAATGAAATCCTCCGTTTCGGAATCAGGGATTCCGGTTTTTCAGGATGAAATTTTTGCCTTCCCGCCGGTATTCGCCCGGCGGAATGCCGTAGTGTTCTCTGAAACTGGCCGAAAAATGATACACGTCCGCAAAGCCTGCCGCGCGCGCCGTGTCGATCACCGACCATCCGCCGATCAGCAGCTCCGCCGCATATCTGAAACGCAGTGAATCGACGTATCGCTTGGGCGGCATTCCGTACTGCCCGGCGAACAGTCCGGCAAAATACCGCGGACTGACGCCGCAGACCTCCGCCAGTGCAGACACGCGGAAATCCGGGTCGGTGTAGCGGCGGTGGATCTCGTCGAGCGCAGGTTTCAGCCGCTCGCGCTTTCTAAGCGCGCTTGTCAGCCCTTCGTGCCGCCGGAACGCCTCGGCGATCAGACGGCAGGCGATGCCGGTGCAATCGAGCCGGTAAAACTGCTCCTCGCGCCGGTCGTGCCAGAGACGGGCGGCTTCCTCGAATTTCGGCAGCAGATCGACGCACCGGTGTAGATTGAAGGAATCGCAGGGCGGGAAGCCCCCGTCGTCACAGTCAAAGTTGATGACGTAGTTTCTGATATAGGGTTCCTCCAGCTCGACGCGGTATTTTGATCCCTTTCGCAGGAATACCACGTCGTCCGGCTTCGTCACGATGACCTTACCGTTCTCGATCCTGCGGAGATTCGTGCTGACGTTGTAGATCAGCCCGTGCCATTCGCGCGACTCCTTGTCGAGCGGATAGTCCGTCCCGAAGTTTTCGTACAGCTGGATCGCAGTCAGACGGAACACCGCATCATCCCCTTTCCGCTTTATTATATCAGAATCGCATCCGAATTGCAAGAGAAACCCGAAAAACCGGCGAAAAAAACATTCCGTTGAATCTTCTTGTTGACAGACCGCCCGTTTCGTGTTATAATGACGGCAGTAAACGGACAGCGGCGGACAGAAATTCCGTTTTTCATCCTGCCCGTTTGTCAGCCGCGATAAGCGCGAGTAACGATTGTAAAACGCAGTTTTACAATCGGCTAATCCACCAATCAGTAAGGAGAAACGATCATGTATTTTACTAAAGGAAGCGAAAACCCGATCTACGGCGGCGGAAAGCTCGGCACGGTCTTCGACGTTTACGTCACGAAGCAGGACGGGAAATACCGCATGGATTTTTCATGGAGACCCGAAGCGTCTCTGGCGGTCGCCTTCTCGGACGACGGCGTTCACTGGTCCGACCCGGTCATTACGCTCGCGCCCGACCCGACGAGCGGCTGGGAGGACCGTCTGAACCGCAACTGCGTGATCTTCGCCGAGGGAAAGTGGAAGATGTTCTACACCGGTCAGGCTCGCGGACACAGCTTCATCGGCATTGCCGAGAGCGACGACGGACTGCATTTCCGCCGCATCCGCCGCGATCCGGTGCTGTTCTGCGAGCGCGCGTGGGAAGGCTATTCGGTCATGAATCCCTGCGTGCTGTATGAAAACGGCGTGTACCGGATGTGGTACGCGGCAGGCGAGACCTACGAGCCGAACGTGCTGGCTTACGCGGAGAGCAAAGACGGCGTGAACTGGGTCAAATCCCCGATCAACCCGATCTTTGTCAAGGGCGCGAAGGGTTCGTGCGAGGGCGACCGCGTGGGCGGCTGTCAGGTCCTGCCCCATCCGACGCTCGGCTATCTGATGTTCTACATCGGCTACCGAGACATCGACACCGCCTGCATCTGCGCGGCGGCTTCGCCCGACGGCGTGCGCGGCTGGAAGCGCTTCAAACTCAATCCGCTTGTCGCGCCGGAC
This sequence comes from Eubacteriales bacterium, assembly GCA_045600005.1. Taxonomy (GTDB): domain Bacteria; phylum Bacillota; class Clostridia; order Oscillospirales; family CAG-272; genus Flemingiibacterium. The sequence continues at coordinate 2,293 of JAZRXB010000186.1, forward strand.
GGGACCGGCTGGGACGGCGAAGCCTGCTACAAGCCGTCGATGCTGTACGAGAACGGCGTCTGGCGCGTCTGGTACAACGGACGGACCGGTCATCTCGAAATGGTCGGCATGGCGGAGCACGAGGGCGACTTCATGCCGGAGGAGTTTGAATAAGTCGGAAGCGCGCCGATCATTCATAATATGTTTCATAATGCTTTACAAAAAAGTCATGACTTTTTCTGATCTGCATGATACAATATTTAATGTAGTAAGTCTCCACCAACAAGTGAGAACCGAAAAAAGCGGTGAGTCTCCACCAATAAGCGGGAACATAAATAAGCGGCGAGTCTCTGCCATTAAGTGAGAACCGAAAAAAGGGATGAGCAATCATCCCTTTTTCTTTGGAGTACATGATGAAGTTTTATCATATTAAGGATAACTATATTATGTTTCTGCATCAATACGACCCTGTTGTTGCAGACAACAAGCGTGAAAAAAGACCATATATCGGTATTCTGCTGGATATTGACGGAATCCGTTATTATGCGCCGCTGACTTCTCCCAAACCCAAGCACCTGTCTATGAAAAACGGCAAGGATTTCAGAAAAATTGGACAGGGACAATATGGAGCAATCAATTTCAATAACATGATTCCCGTTCCGGACAGCGCCCTGATTCCGTTCGACTTTCAAAGCGAACCCGATCGGCACTATAAACGGCTCCTGCAGAATCAGTACAACGCCATAAAAAGCGATGAAAAAGCCATTCTCCAAACGGCGCAGCGCTTAAGAGCTTTGCTCATTTCGGACAATGATTCTCTGTCTCCGTATGATCGACAGGTCAAAGCAAGATGCTGTAATCTTTCGCTGCTTGAAACAGTGTATCGTCAGTACGACTGTGTCATGCTGACGCCGTAATCCATCTGCTTTTCTTTTCACATCAACCCTCCGCCCCGTTCCGAATCGGAACGGGGCGGCGTATTTTTGTTTTCCGGCGGTTTATTTGAGGATCGCGTCCATCTTTTCAACAAGACCGGCCTTTGCGGACGCCATGCGGGACGCCCAGTTCGGGTCGTTTTGACTGATCGCGGTCTTGACCGTCGCGGACGGCGTGCCGAGCTGACGCGCGAAGATCTCGCCCGGATCGTAGACGATGCTGCCGCAGATCAGGTCGAACATTCTGGACACGTTGTCGTCCTGCGAGTAGCGCACCTTCAGCGAGACCTCGCAGTATTCGGGCAGCAGCGAGCGGTAGCATTCGCTCGACATCGCTTCAAGGACCGCGCCTGCGCACTCGGTGTCCTTCGACGTGACCGGGATCACCGCGTAGCAGTTGCGCTGGAGCATCGTGTGGTAGCCGTCCATGCTCTCGTCCCACTTCGGATAGGGGAGCAGACCGTAGGAGAAGCTGATCGCAGGTACGATCGTCGAAGCGTCGGCGACCAGACTGCACGAGAACAGCGAGTTGCCCTCAACAAACAGCTTGCTTGCGTAGTTGCCGCCGCCCGTCGAGATCATGCACTCCGGATGGTCGGAGTTGCCGAGCGCCTTGAGGACCGCTTCGTTCTCGTTGACGAGCTTGCAGAGGAATTCGATCGCGTCGAGTGCGCGGGCGTTGTCGTAGGCGAATTCATAGCCGTCCTTCGTCTTGACGAAAATGTCCATGCCGAAGGATTTCATGAAGCCCATGTACTTGTTTTCGTCGCCGAAGGTCAGACCGTAGCGGTCGTTGTAATCGGCCTTCGTGTCGCCGTTCAGGTCAGCGTAGGTGTCCTTTAACAGCTCGGTGAACTTGTCCTTCGTCCACTTGCCCGAATCGACCAGCTCATAAAGGTCTTCGGTCCTGCCGAGCGATTTGTACAGGTCGTCGTTGTAATAGATCGCGTAGGCGTTCTTGACGTTGGCGATAGCGAAGCTGCCCGAAACGAAATGGATGTAGTCGGTCGGCATATTCGCCTTCACCGTCTGATTGTACCACGGCTTTTCAAGGTCGATGTATTTCTCCTTGGAAAGGTCGATGAAATAGTCGCCTTCGAGCATCTGCGCCGTGTAGTTGTTCGGAGAGAAGTGCAGATCCATCGTGTCGTCGCCCGCCATGACCCACGAGGCGACCTTGGAAATGAACCCGTCCGACTCCGCCCATGTGTAGGATTCCCACGAGTAGACGAGATCGACGTTCAGCCGTTCCTCGACGCTCTGGATCGAATGGTAGATCGCGTCGTTCAGACGGCTGCCGGTCTCCTCCTCGGCCACCATATCGACGACGTAAGCGTCGTTGTAGTCGCCGATGAAGACTTTGACCTCTTTTCCGCCGTAATCGAGCGCGGGAAGATTGTCGGGAACGAAGGGGGAGGTTTCCTCCGGCGCGGTCGTGCCGGCAGATGCGGTCGTATCGCCCGCCGGCGTATCGGTCGAAGAACCACAGGACAGAACTCCGAAGGTCTCGGTAAGCAGAGCAGTGAGAAGCAGGAAAGTCAGGGCTTTGCGTTTCATGTGCGTTTCCTCCGTTATTTTATTTTCAGTCGGCAGAAAACATGATTTTCAGCCGTCTGTCTGACAGATTGGTTTTCCGCGTTATTCGGTCACGACGGTCAGACCGTGACCGCGTAAGACCGCCGCGCATTCCTCCATGTGCGCAGCCGTCGGACGTGCCACGTCGGGCATCGTGTCCTCCATGTCGAGCGAATGGTATTTCGATCGCGCGTAGGCGTGATAGGGCAATAACTTCACCTTCGTCAGCCCATCGAGCGGCTTTCCGTCCGGCGCGAGCAGCGAAGCGATGCCCTCGAGCGTTTCGGGGTCGTCGTTATATCCCGGCACGAGCGGCGTGCGGATCTCGATCCTCGCGCCGTTTGCCGAGAGCTTATGGAGGTTTTCGAGGATCACGCCGTTCGGACGCGACGTGCAGCGGATATGCCCTTCCTCGGTGATGTGCTTCACGTCGAATAAGAACGTGTCTGCATAGGGGAGCATCGCCGCGTAGGTCTCCCACACCGCGAATCCGCAGGTATCGAGCGCCGTGCCGATCCCCTCCGCCTTCGCCGCTTTCAGAAGCGCGAGCGTGAAGCCGGGCTGCATCGTCGGCTCGCCGCCGGAGATCGTCATGCCGCCGTCCGAGGTCTCGTAGAACATTCTGTCCTCCGCGACGACCCTGATCACCTCGTCGACGGTCATCGTCCGCCCGTGCAGCTTCAGAGCGCCTGCCGCGCAGACGGCTTCGCATTTTCCGCACGACACGCACTTTTCGCGGTCGATGCAGTGCGAGCTTTCGCCGAAAATGTGCGCTCCGTTCGGGCAGACCTTTTCGCATTCGCGGCAGCCGACGCATTTTTCGGCGTAGAGCGCGAGCTGCGGCTTCGGGGAGATGGATTCGGGATTGTGGCACCAGACGCATTTAAGCGGGCAGCCTTTCAGAAAAACGGTCGTGCGGATGCCGTCGCCGTCGTGAACGGCGAAGCGCTTGAAATCGGTCACGGTCCCGGTAAATGCTTCGGTCATTGCAGGTTTTCCGCCCTTTCGATGAATTTTTCCTGTTCGGATTTTGCCATTTCGTTCCACAGGATGTTCCAGCCGCAGACGCGGATCTGGAGATTGCGGTACTTTTCCGGATGCGCCTGCGCGTCCCGCAGGGTCTCGGCGGAGAAGACGTTGAACTGGATCGAAGCGCCTCCGCCCGCATCGTAGGCGAGCAGCAGTCCGCGCATCGCCGCCAGCCCGTCGTCGCCCTTGACCGCCGATTCGTGCAGCATCACGTCGAAGCCGAAGCCCTCGGTGAACTGCGACGGCTTCACTGCCAGCGCGGAGCGGATGAGCGCGGTCACGCCCCTGCGGTCCATGCCCTGCACCGGCGAAGCGTTCTTGCTCAGCTCCTCACCGGCGAGCCGTCCGTCCGGCGTCGCGGGCATCCGTCTGCCCTGGTCGAGGTATTGGCGTGCGGAATGCATCGTCGTTTTCCAATATCCGCCGCGCGAGTTGGGCGTTCCCTGATAGGACGCGGCGAAATCGGAGATCTTCGCCGCGAGCGCGTCGACCTCCTTGTCTCCGCAGCCGAATTTCTTCGGCAGAGCGAGCGCTTTCGCCCGAAGCGAAGCGTCCGACCAGTTGTTTTTCAGGATATCGCGCAGTTCGGACAGCGTGACGAGCTTTTCGTCCCAGACGAAGATCCTGACCGCCGTCAGCGCGTCGGCTGCCGAGCCGAGCGATCCGACGATGAAGACCGTCGTGTCAAGCTCCGCGCCGTCCTGATAGGCGTCGCGCGCGCAGGCGAGACTTGTCGTGATCGTGCCGGACAGCATCGGCGCGGGATTGATCTCGTCGAGATACTGTTCCTCGTCGTTGATCGCCTTCACGCCGCCCTCGAACAGGTCGGCAAGATACCTGAAATACCGCGTCTCGAAGGTCTCGTAGGATTCGCCGTCCTCCGCGTCGTTCAGCGCGGACACGACCGGACCGAGCAGATTGATGTACAGCGGACCGGTCGAGAATTCGCCGCCGCGCAGCGCGTATTCGTAGCAGCCCTTCATGTCGTAATCATAGTACCGCTCGAACGGGATCCCGCGCGACGCGAAGCTTTTCCGGATGTTTTCGTCGCAGATGAAGACGAAGCTCGTGTGACCTCGGCGAACCATGTCGAGGATCGTGTCGAGGTATTCGGGCGGGTCGGCTTTCGAGTATTTGACCTGCACCTTCGGGTTGTACAGATTCAGTCTGTCGTACACCGAGAGGATGCGGAAGGTCATCGCGGATACCTTGCTCGTGCCGTCTCTGTTGATGCCGCCGAGATACATCGGCTGACCCCAGTAATTGCCGATCGCCTGCCACTGATAAAGGAAATAGCCGATGAGATCGGTCAGCTCCTCCTCGGTGAAGCGTCCGGCGGCGAGATCGGCGTCCCAGCCGGGCGCGAGGTCAAAGTCGATGCCGCTTCCCAGTGAGCGGACCTGATAGGAATCGACGCTCTCCGACAGCATGAAGTAGAGGTAGATCATCATCATGCGGTCGTACATCCCGGCGGGAGCGCCTTCTGCGAGCCGCGTGAGACAGTCCGCCATGCGGGGCGCTTTGTCGAAATCCGCCGCGCGCGCAAGAGCGGCGAAACGCTCTGTCAGGCGGATGATCGCCTCGTATTCGATGACGATGGAATCAAAGTACGCGCTCTGCTTTGCGGTCAGCTCTCCGTTCGCTTCGGCGAACGCCTTTCGGGAAGCTTCCGCGCGTTCGACGACGCCGCGCCAGCCGAGCGTATAGAGCGCCTGCCAGTCGGGAACGGCGTGATCGTAGTCGATCCACGACGTGATGTCGCCGGTCGGTGAATAGCGGTTCAGGTAATCACGGGTGGACGGCTCGAACTTTTTCGACGCCTCGCCGTGCCAGCGGTTGACGGTACAGAAATTGAGCGGACGGTTCCAGTTGTAAAGGAGCGGGAACCAGTCGTGCTCGTTCACGCCGATGCGCATATGGTCGAGGACGAACGCGAACGCCTTCGCTTTGACGACGGCGTGTTCGGCGTCGGTCAGCGAATCGACGTAAGCGGCGAGCGCGTCGTGCATAGCCGCGTCGTCGAGACCGGTGGAGGGGTCGCCTTCCCAGCCGTGGTATTTCATCCGGGAAAAGAAGTCGAACGGTTCGTCGGTTTTATGATACTTGCCAGCGATAAAAGGCAGATCGTTTTTCAGAATATCCGTCATGTCAGACCTCCGAATCGGAATATATGATTTTATTATAACATATCGGCACGGGAATTTCAATGAAGAAATCGACACAATTTGTACTTTTCGGAATAAAAATGCCGGCATTCTGAGAAACCGCGCCCGGTTTGCCGTATACGGCACGACGGACGGCGCGAACGGCACGACGGGCGACGCGGGCGGCACGGCGGGCGGCGCGAACGGTACAGAGGACGGCGCGAACGGCACGAAGGGCGGCGCAAACGTTCGCACCGCGTGTGCGAAACCGCCTGACCATACCGCGAAGCGTCCGGCTCGCCGGAAACGCTTGACAACCGCACCGGAATATGATACAATAAGGGGCAATGGTTATATCCGTAAAGGATCCGTCCGCAGAATCCCGGCGGACGGGAAAGGAACGCTATGGAACCTGTATTTTCCTTCATTTTCTCGCCGGAGCGCGCGCCGACGCCCTCCTGCCACGCTTCGACCGTTCTGAAAACCCCGCACGGCGTCGCCGCGGCATGGTTCGGCGGTCTGAGAGAGGGCGCGGACGATGTGCGCATCTATGTCAGTTTTCTGAGAAACGGCGTCTGGAGCGAGCCGTTTTCGCCGACGCCGGAGCCGGGCGCACACTGGAATCCCGTGCTGTTTTCGCCGGACGGCGAAAAAATCTCCCTTTATTATAAGACTGGCGTTTCCCCATCCGCGTGGAAAACCTTCGTCACCGAAACCGCCGACGGCTCCCGCTGGACCGAGCCGCGCGAGCTGGTCCCCGGCGACGAATCCGACGGGCGCGGACCGGTCAAAAACAAATGCCTCTGCCTGTCGAGCGGACGCATCCTCGCCCCCGGCTCGACCGAGGCCGGACTCTGGCGCGCGCGCATCGACCGCTCAGACGACGGCGGGCAGACGTGGATCGTTTCGGACATCCCGATGGCGGACGGTCTGCCGGAGAAGGCCGGGGTCATTCAGCCGACGCTCTGGGAGGACGGCGGGATCATCCATGCGCTTCTCCGCTCGAACACGGGACGGCTGTTCTCGTCCCGCTCGGACGACGGCGGCGTCAGCTGGTCCCCCGCGTCTCCGACCGCTTTTCCGAACAACAACAGCGGACTTGACGCGGTGCGCGTACCGGACGGACGGGTCTTCCTCGTCTGCAATCCGGTCGAGGGCAACTGGGGAAAGCGTTCGCCGCTGTCGGTCTTCGTCTCGCCGGACAACGGCGCGCACTTTGAAAAATGCGCCGACCTCGAGACCGGCGATGGAGAATTTTCCTACCCTGCCGTCATCGCCGATGGATCGAACCTTCTCATCACCTACACATGGAACCGCGAACGCATCCGTTTCTGCACCTTCCCCATCCCCGAAAGGAGTTTTTCACGGCAGTCCCGGAAAATTCAGGAGGAAGAAAAATAACCTGCTGCCGCCGCGTTCGATTTTTCCGCGCACCTTATGCATCTTGGAGGAAACCAGTGAAAAAAAGACCCATCAAGCTATCCGACCACTTCGATTACCGCCGCCTTCTGCGCTTCACCGCGCCGTCGATCGTCATGATGATCTTCACGTCGATCTACGGCGTGGTCGACGGACTGTTCGTCTCGAACTTCGCAGGCAAGACCGCGTTTGCCGCCGTCAACTTCATCATGCCGGTGCTGATGATCGGCGGCGCGTTCGGCTTCATGTTCGGCACGGGCGGCTGCGCGCTCGTCTCGAAAACGCTCGGCGAGGGCGACCATGAACGGGCGAACCGGCTGTTTTCGCTGATCATCGCCGTATCGTCGGCGGCCGGGATCCTCGTATCGGCGGTGATGTTCGTCTTTGCGCGTCCCATTGCCGCCGCGCTCGGAGCGGAGGGAGAAATGCTCGACCAGTGCGTGCTGTACGCGCGCATCAATCTCGTCGGACTGACCGCCTTCATGCTCCAGCAGGAATTCCAGAGCTTTTTCATCGCCGCAGAGCGTCCGAAGCTCGGCCTCTGGACGACCGTCGCGGCGGGCGTGACGAACATGATCCTTGACGCGCTGTTCGTCGGACTCTTAGGCTTCGGCGTCGCGGGCGCGGCGTTTGCAACCATTCTCAGCCAGTGCGTCGGCGGCGTGATCCCGCTGTTTTATTTTCTGCTGCCGAACACGAGCCTTCTGCGGCTGGTAAGACCCCGCTGGGACGGCGGAGCGCTTCTCCGCTGCATCACGAACGGCTCGTCCGAGCTGATGTCGAACATCTCGATGTCGCTCGTCGGAATGCTTTATAACGTCGAGCTGATCCGGTACGCGGGCGAGAACGGCGTGGCGGCCTACGGCGTGCTGATGTATGTCAATCTCTGCTTCCTGGCGCTGTTCATCGGCTATGTCATCGGTGCGGGACCGGTCGTCAGCTTCCACCACGGCGCGCAGAACCACGCGGAGCTGAAAAGTCTCGTGCGGAAAAGTCTCGTGCTGATCGGCGCGTTCTCGTTCTGTATGCTTGTTCTGTGCGAAGTCCTCGCCGTGCCGCTGTCCGATCTTTTCGCCGGTTACGACGCGGCTCTGCACGATATGACCGTGCGCGGCTTCCGCATTTTCGCGTTCTCGTTCCTGTTCGCGGGACTGGCGATCTTCGGCTCGTCTTTTTTCACCGCGCTGAACAACGGACTGATCTCCGCGCTGATCTCGTTCCTTCGCACGCTGATCTTCCAGACGGCGGCGGTCATCGTGTTCCCGCTCATCTGGGGCATCGACGGCATCTGGGCGTCCATCGTCGGCGCGGAGGTCATGGCGGCGCTCACCGCGATGATCTTTCTCGCCGTCTTCCGGAAAAAATACCGTTATTGAGCGGCGCAAAGCCATAAGCCGTCCGACCGTCCCCGGTCGGATGGCTTTTTTTCGCAAAACCCCTTGTCCTGTCCGGCAGAATGTGCTATAATATTGTTATCATTCTGAACAGTCGATTGTAAAACTGCGTTTTACAATCGGTACTCGCGCTTATCGCGGCTGACAAAATATATTTTGTCAGCTATCCCCATAATATCGGCGCGAGTGCTCGCCCCGGCTCGCCTTTGTGGTGTTTTTATGTCGGCAAAGCCGACATAAAAACGGATTTAATGATAACGTTTATCACCTCAGAGCATTTTACAATCGTCTGTATCATTCTGAATCAAAGGAGACCGACCATGACTTTCCCCCGCCTTATCGCCTGTTTTCTGTCGGCTCTGATCGCTCTGACGTTCGCCGCCTGCGCATCGTCCGATCAGCCCGACGCACCTGACGTCATTCCGCTCGACGACTGGACGAATTATACCGTCGTCCGTTCGGATTCCTCCGATCCCGCCGCCGTCTCCGCCGCGACCCGCCTCGTCTCGTCGGTCGCCGAGACGACCGGCGTGAAATTAAAGCTCGAAACCGACTGGGTGAAGCGCGGCGAAAGCGCTCCCGTCGGCACGAAGGAGATCCTCATCGGCGCGACCAACCGTCCCGAATCGGATGCATCCGTCAAAAAGCACGACTTCCTCGTTTCGTTCGAGAACGGGCGTGTCGTCCTGCGCGGCGGCGACAGTGAAGCGACCGGACGCGCCGTCGACTGGTTTCTTGAAAACTGCGTCGCCGCCGACGGGCTGAAGATCCCCGCTTCGCCCTACACCGACGCCGCCGTCTATCCCGGCGATTCCATCACGCTCGCCGGACAGAAGCTGTCCGACTTCTCCATCGTCTGTCCGAACGACAAAACCGCGAGATCCGCCGCAGACGAGCTGGCGGAGTGGTTCGCCGATCAGACCGGCGCTTCCCCCGCCGTTGCGGAAAACGGTTCCGGCGCGGTCATCCGTCTTGCCGTCGACCCGAAAGCCGTCGAAAATCCCTTTGAAACGCTCGTTTCGATCACATCGGACGGCGTTTGCCTGACCGTGAACGGCACGGGCGTATCCCTGTCCGGCGCGGTGCAGACCTTCATCGAGACCATAAATTCAAGAGAAAGTGACGAGATTCAAGCCATGACGAAAAACATTGCAAGCTACGGCGGAAACGCTTCCTACACCGCCAACTTCGACACGCTCTATGCCTTCCGCGGACATGAGAGCCAGGCGCTCTTCGCGCTCGACGCGAAATCCTCGATCCTCACCGGCATGACCTATACTCTGGTCGGCAATCAGTCGTCCGGCACGCACTTCGACGGGAACAGGCTCGTCACCGCCGCCGACGAAAAGGCGGACAGCATGACTGCCATCCTCGCACGCGGCGACGAAACGCTCGCCATTCCGGTCGCCGTCCTCGACGCGCCGAAGAATACCGCTTCGTTCGACGACAAAAACGTCGTTGCCACGTTCAGCGTCGTCTCCGACACGCACGTCTCCGGCTCGTGGAACCAGTCCCGCTCGGTCTCCAAGTGGGTCCACGCCATCGACGTGATGCAGCGCGCCGCCGGAACCAACGCCGACGGTTCGACAAAGCTCGACGCTTTCCTGCACGTCGGCGACTTCATCGACGCGATCAACTCGTTCGGCAACGTCAACGCGAACACGAACTCCTACGGTCCGAAAGCGGCGCAGAACTACCGCGAGCTTGCCTATGTCCGTTCGGGTCTCGAAGGTAAGAACACCAACAGCGCTTTGACTGTCGCCGCCGGTTCTCCCGAGGTGAAGACCGGCTTCGGAAGCGGTCTGTCCGTGCCGTTCTTCTACTGTCTCGGCAACCACGACGAAGCGGGCATGGGCGTTTCCTCCACGAACGAAAAATATCAGAAGGTCTACACCGCCGAATATTTCGTCGCGCTCTTCTGCGGCTGGAATTACGATCCTTCCCTCTCGAAGACCTCTGACGGAGCAGAGGACAGCTACCGCGCCTACGCCGCCGACCTGATCGCCCTCTATGAAGCGGGCGGCAGGGATGCGGACGTGAAGGCGTTCACCGCGAAGCACGGAGCGGACGGCGCGTATGCGCTCGAACGCTTCAAGGCATACTACGGCGCTGACACCGATCTCACCGCCGACACGACCGGTCTGACCGTCGGCAACCGCCATGCGGTCATCGGCGGCGTTCACCTCATCGCCATCGAGAAATCGCAGAGCGCCGAATCCGCCGCTTTCCTTGAAAAATGGTGCGCCGAATCGGTGAAGGAAGACCCCGCCAAGCCGATCATCGTCCTGACCCACGAGAAAATGCCGAACACCTTCGACTGGTCGGACGGCTCTCACAGCTCGCTTTTCGGCGTACTCGGACGCTACCCGCAGTGCATCGTCCTCACCGGTCACACCCATTCTCCGCTGACCAACGAGGACGCGATCCTGTCGGAAAACGGCTTCACCTCGATCGAAGCCTCGGTCATCGCCTACCTCTCCTGCGAGAGAATGGTCGGCGGCGAGCTTCCCGCTCCCGGCAACTATCTGCGCAAGGAGGACCATGAATTCGGCGACGGACTTCTCATCAGCGTAGACAAAAACGGAAATGTAAAGATCCGGCGCATCGACGTCTACCGTTCCTACAACAAGGACCTCGGCTTCGAGAACGAGCCGGTCTTCATCGGCGAGCCGTGGATCATTTCAGGCATCAGCGAGACCGGTTCCCATCTGCTCGCCTACAACAGCGAGCGCGGCAAAGCGCCGAACAACAAAGCGCCCGAATTCCCCGCAGGCGCGAAGGCGTCCGTCTCGACGAAGGACGGCAAGCTGACCGTCTCCTTCCCCGCCGCGTCCGACGACGATCTGGTCCGCTACTACCTCGTCGAGCTGACCAATCCGAACGACCCGGCCGACAAGCCGTATCAGTACGTTTCGAGTATGTTCTTCAAATATGCGGATGCCGAAGAGCTTGCGAAGGCTTATCCGAGCTACACGATCCCCTTCCCGGCTGTCAAGGAAAAGCGCGACAGCGCGTCGATGGACAAGGTCGTGACCGACTCCACACCCAAGGCGGGCGTCTCCTACCACGTGAAGGTCACGCCCTACGACGTATGGCACACCGCAGGCAATCCGATCACCGACTGACCTCTTTTCCCCGCGAAGAAAATATTCTTCGCGGGATTTTTACTTGACAAACCGGGCGCGGTCGTTTATAATAATAGTACATTCATTATTTCAGGAGGAACTGTCATGACATATCAGATCCAGGGCGAACCCATGCCGGTCGTCGTCTGCCGGCTCAGCGACGGTGAAACGATGATCACCGAAAAAGGCTCCATGTGCTGGATGAGCCCGAACATGGATATGCAGACCTCGGCGGGCGGCGTCGGCAAAGCGTTCGGGCGTCTGTTCAGCGGAGAATCCATGTTCCAGAACTTCTATACCGCACGCGGCGGCGAGGGCATGATCGCGTTCGCGTCGTCCTTCCCCGGCTCGATCCGCGCGGTCGAGATCACGCCAGATCGTCCGATCATCGCGCAGAAATCCTCGTTCCTCGCTTCGACGAGCGGCGTCACGCTGTCGGTCCACTTCCAGAAAAAGATCGCGTCCGGCTTCTTCGGCGGCGAGGGCTTCATCATGCAGAAGATCTCCGGGACCGGACTGGCGTTCCTTGAGATCGACGGCTCGGCGGTCGAATACGACCTCGCGGCGGGCGAAAAGCTCATCGTCGACACCGGCAACCTCGCCATGGTCACGTCCGGCTGCTCGATCGACGTGCAGACCGTCAAGGGCGTGAAGAACGTTCTGTTCGGCGGCGAAGGGCTCTTCAACACGGTCGTCACCGGTCCGGGACGGGTCACGCTCCAGACCATGCCGCTGTCTGCCTTTGCCGGCGCGATCTCCGCCATTCTGCCGACCAAGAACTGAGCCCGTGCCTCCGAACCCGAAAAACGGTCTGAAAGAATATCTTCTGCCGTTCTTCGTTCTGCCGTGTCACGGGATAAAACGATTCCAAGGTCGTATTGGACGGAAAAATCCCATAATACCCGGAATTTTTCACCGGAAACCCAATTTTGTCTGTACATCATAGCCGATTGTTTAATGCTTTAAGATGACAAACGTTATCATAAATCCGTTTTTATGTCGGCTTTGCCGACATAAAAACACCTCTAAGGCGAGCCCTCGC
>JAZRXB010000187.1:0-2666 GCA_045600005.1 Eubacteriales bacterium
TAGGAAGACAACTGTGGTCCCCAACTCCTTGGCCCACAGAACGACATGGCTACGATCCGACTTTCTTTTCGCCGGGCTGCCCCGGCTCGATGGTGCGGGTGAATTCGATGAAATTGTCTCCCGCGCGGCAGACGTCGGGCAGGTCCAGAACGAGGAACGAGCGGTCGAGGAAGAAGCGGTCGGAACAGGTATCGACCGGGACGCCGTTGAAGGTGACGGCGCACTTTTCCGGCTCCTCGCAGACGAGCTTCAACCCCTTCGCCGCGAAGGCGGAACGGAACGCGAAGCGGAGCGTCAGTCCGCCCGAATAGCCTTTCCGGCGCACGTCCTCCATGATGCGCTCGGTGACAAGCTCGGGACGGAGGTCCGCGTCGCCGTCATAGCGGTACGCGGCGTATTCGAGCGTCATCAGGTTCGGCGAATCGAGCGAGACGGCGAGCGGCGCGGTCGGCAGGACCGTGTACGGCTTCGGCGCGGGCAGAGCGGCCGGGAGCGCTTCTTCGGTCTTTTCAAACACGATCAGCGCACTGCCGCCCTTTTCGTTGACGAACGGCACGAAGGTCGATTTTCCGTCGAACGTGCAGGAAAGCGGGAGGACGGTGTTATGTTCCGCGTCGAAGCGGAAGGGCTTCCAGCGTCCGGGCAGCGTGAGCGACGAGCGCAGGGCGCGGCGGTAGTTGCGGTTGAAGACCATGACGTACTGGCGGGAGCCGTCCGGCTCGGCGCGGTGGTTGATGATCGTATTGCCGGTCCCGCCGTCGGCGGAGTAGAAGATCGTCCGCTTTGCGGCGAGCGCGTCGATGCAGTCCTCGTCATTTGCATGGAAGACCGCGCCGGGGAGCGCTTTCAGGCGGGATGCGAGCGAGTCGTCGGCGCGTCCGTCGAGACGGGTCGGGTAAGAGCCGACGAAGATCACCTCGCCGCCGTTTGCCGCGAAGGCTTCGAGCAGGGCGACGGTCTCATGACGGAGCGTTTCGAGACGGGGCAGGACGACGCGGCGGTAGGTGCGCTTTCCGATGCGGAAGGACGTTCCCTCGACGGCAGCGTCGGTACGCATGGTGTACTGGTCGCCGAGCTGGTACTCGATCTGACTGCTGATGAGACGGGTGGCGAACTGATAGAAAATTTCGTCGTAGCGGTCGATCTCGGCGAAGGGCGTGCGGTCCTTCTGATCGGACAGACCGCGGAACAGTCCGAAGCCGGTTTCGAGCGGATGGATCACGAGCGTATCGGCGACGCGCTCGCCCGACGCGGCGAACCGTGCGGTGCGGGCGACGTAATCCTTCATATTCTTATAATCCTTCCAGAAGGGCTGGTAGGAGTTGAACTGCTGCGGATAGAAGCGCTTGCGGAACCCGGCGATCGAATAGAACAGCGCGTGTACGCACTGATGCGTGATGCCGAGCGAAGCGAAATGATCGAACAGGTTCATCTGCTCGCGGAAGCCGAGATTCGACGACGAGACGGCGAACATCTCGCAGAGGATGTGCGTTTTGCCCGCCTGTTCCGCAGCGGATACGCACTGCATCGGGACGGTGTAGTAGGTCGGTTCGACCGGCTGGACGGTGTAGGGCTTTTCGGGCAGACCGAAGCTCGTGACCTTGATGTCGTTGTTGTTCCAGCTCTGGATGGTGCGAAGCGCGTCGATGCCGGGAATGTCGAAATATTTATAGTAGGGCATGACGGCGAGCGACTGCGAGATCATGCCGCGCGTCGTTTCCTCCGCCATCAGATGACCGGAGAACTGGAGGTGATGCTCGCGGCACCAGCGGCTGACGGTGATATAGTAGTGTTCGAGCCGCGCTTCGAGCAGGTTAAAGTAGTCGTAGCGGAATTTCTTATAGTCGCCGACGTCCGTGTAGAGGGCGGGGATGTTTTCAAGCAGCGGATAGCCGTAGGTCTTCTCGAACACCTCCGGCAGATCGGGGGAGTAGGGGAGCATGAGCGGCGTATAGCGCGGCTCGTCGACCCAGACGCTGATGACGGTCTTGCCGAACTCGTCCTTGAAGCGGTCCCAGAAGGTCTCATAGGTCTCGACGACGTAGCGGTCGACGGCTTCGGGCATGAAGAGGTTCAGCGAATAGGAGCGGCAGATGACGGTATAGGCGAACCGGTCGTCTTCGGCGAGAACGGTCTCCTCGCCGGTCAGCTCGGTTCGCTTTTTGACGACGATATAGTGCATGGCGTGATCGTCGGTCGCGGTCGGGACGGCGGCGGGCATATAGCCTGCCTGCAAAGCGATCTTCAGACCGGTTTTCTTTGCCTCGTCGAGGATGACCTCCATACTGTGCATGAATTTTTCGCCGGGGTAGTCGGAGTGCAGACCGTTATAGGTGCGGGCGATGACCGAATACAGTCCTTTTTCCCGGAATTCACGGACCTGACGGCGCAGCTCGTCGTCATGAAGCTCATTGTTGAGCATCCACAGGTCAAGCCCTCGGAAGCTGTCGTCGGGATTCTGAAAAGCGTATGGCATGGCGATTCCTTTCTGTTGACAAGAGATGGAAAATGTGCTACAATGATTCAGTCAGGTATATGATACAACGTTTTCCCGATTCTGTCAAGGGAAAAACCGAATATAAATATGGCAACCTCTAAAAATTCATGAAGAAGAAAAACAAAACCCGATACGATGGGTATCGCGTTTTGTTTTTCCACGGATTTTT
>JAZRXB010000188.1:0-9202 GCA_045600005.1 Eubacteriales bacterium
CTCGACCACCGTGTCGGAGCCGTCCTCGCGGAAGCCGACCTCCTCCAGCCGTCCGTCCGGCGCGACCCGTTCGACCTTCGCCGCCTTCGCGCCGGCAAGCCGCATCGGGAACTCGTCCACCGGGTCGGTGCCGAGGTTGAAGCAGACGATGAAAAGCCGTCCGTCCGGCAGCCGTCCCGCGCGGCAGAGCATTTCCGCGTCGCCGTTGTACCAGATCGGCAGAACGCCCGCTTCGCTTAGCAGCGTCGACATCTGGAGCTTGCGCGACTCGTTGAGGAACGAGAAGGCTTCGAGATAGCTGAACCGCGCCTTCGGGGAGCCGCTGAACACGATCGTCCGTCCGCCCATCGGGTTGTCGAACGTCGTCACGCCCGCAAAGAGCGGTTTTCTCGTCTTCCCGTCCGGCACGTGATAGACTGTCGAACATTCCTTCACCCGGTCGCTCGCCGGGGTGAGCTTGCAGAGCTGCATCTGCGCGTTGCAGGTGTTGCCGTTCTCGAAGATGATCTCGCCGCTCGCGTGTTCGCCGCGCCACGGTTCGACCGCGACGCCGGTGCAGTCGGCGAAACCGCGTTCATTCAGCCTTGCGCAGGCTTCGGCGGACAGCACGACCGTTCCGCGGAAAGCGTCGAGCAGCTCGCCCGCGCCGATCAGGCTGTCGTCGTTCCCGTCGAGGAACAGCGCGCATTCGTCCTCCGACCGATAGTTCGGCGTGAAGAACATCGGCAGTCCGAGCCGGTCCAGCACGCAGTACGCCCATGCGTTCCCGCTCGTCTGACCGCCGTCGAGATAGTGCGGCGTACTCGGGACCGGCACCTTGCAGCCGACCCAGCGGACCGTTTTCGCAAGCTCGGAGAGCTTCGCGTAGAAACCGTTGTATTTCGCCAGCACGCGGCGGTAGACCTCGCCGCTCTTCGGCTCGAACGAGCGCGTGCGGGTGATCCAGTGCTTTGCGCCCGCCGCGCCCTCCAATATCGTGCCGGTGTAATGCGTGTGCAGCGACATCGCGCCGGTCGAATAGCGGTTCTGCGGGCAGGTGTCGGTCTCGGCGAGAATGACGTCGGCTTTCAGGAGCGCGATCTGGCACGCGGCGCGGTAAAGGCTGTGCGTGACGCCGTGCGTGCCGACCGGCGTGTAGTTGCCGTTGTTGACGCGGATGACGACCGGATTGCCCTCGCCCGCGAGGATCTTACCGATCTCGGAACCGAATTCGGTCGAGTTGCCGCAGATGCAGAACGCGCCGGGCATCTTTCTGTCCACGCGGTCGATGCCCTCGCGCATCGCCTTCGCCGCGCCGATGAGCGCGTCGCGCTGTGTTTCGACGAAAGCGTCCCGAAGCGCTTCGTCCGCCGGAGCGTCGAGCAGCGCGTGAGCGAGCGCGTCGCGTTCCCAGTATTTCCCGATCTTCTTTTCGAGCATGGACAGGTGGAGCGGGCAGGCGCAGCCCTTGCCGGGACGGTTCATCAGGCGGAAATCGTCGTCCACCATGATGCAGGCGGGATGGTGCGACGCGACGATCTCGAACTGATCGCGCATGAAGCTGCGGAAGCGCTCGTCGGCGGGACAGCAGGTGTACGCTTCCTTCTTCACCTCGCCGACCAGCCCGATCAGCGGCTGGAACGGCGACGGATGGTTGAGCGCGTAGCCGTGACCGATGGTACACTGGACGAGAATGCCGCAGGAATATCCGAATGCGGCGAGCTTATCGCGGTAAACGTCGAAAATTTCGCATTGGATGGACGCTTTGTCGATCAGCGGTTCGCCTTCGGGGACGAGCGTCACGATGAACAGCGCGCAGGTGGTGATGCCCTCGCGGTACTGGCGCACGAGGTCGGCGATCTCCGCGTCGATATGCGCGGGTTCGCCGTTCAGCGGCATGATGGAATACTGTTGCATTTCAGATCTCCTTCTCTTTCAGCCGCGTTTCGGGCGGCAGTTTGGTTAAAACGTAAAATTCATCGACCGTTTTACGCCGGGTCGTACAGAGAAACTATGCAGTAACGCTGAATACAGCCGTTTTTCATGATAACTGTCCGCCTGACATTTTCAACGTCAAGCTGACGCTTCGCGTCAGCTGAACAGCCACGCTTCAAGCGACGGCAGGTCGGCGAAAACCGGCAGGCTCTCCGCGTCCGCGCGGACGGAATTCACACCGCCGAACGCCGACGCAGGCGCGTGACCCTGCGCCACCGGCAGAAAGGCGATCCCCATCGCCCGCGCCGTATCGCGGTCGTGCGGCGTGTCGCCGATCAGTACGGCGCGTCCGGGACGGCGGGCTTCCATCCAGCGCACGCCGCGCTCGGTCTTCGAGTAGGCGTAGATGTCGTCCATGCCGATCACCTCGTCGAAATACCCCCGGATGCCGAGCGACGCAAGCTGCCCCTCCAGCATATTCCTTTCGGTCGCCGAAAGGATGACCTGCGGCGTGCCGGTCGAACGGATGCGTCCGAGCAGCTTCGCCGCGCCGGGATAGAGCGAAGCGTGCTTCACGTTCTCGTTGTAGCGCTCGACCCACTCACTGGCAAGCACGTCGTATTTGCCGTCCTCCACGTCGAAGCCGAGCAGACGGTAGTAGTCGATGATCGGAAAGCGGAACAGCGTGTGATACGCCTCCCGCGACGGGATGACCGGCAGTCCGCGCGCCGCCAGCATCGGGTTGACGCTCTCCATCCCGGTCGCCACATCGTCGAGCAGAGTTCCGTTGAAATCCCATAAAATGGTTGTAAATCCGTGCAGCATCGTGTTATCCTTTCCTGTTCTGTCATCATTATATCAGAAATCGCGCGGTCTGTAAAGACGGATTCCGTCTTTTTCGCATTCTGAACAAATTTGGCGCTATTTTTTTTTTTTTTTTGCAAAATCAACCTTTACAGGCTGTCAGGCTTGTGTTATAATGGTATAAATCCGATGTTTTGAAAGGAGATTTTTCATGATTTCAAGTCATAACAGACAGTATGTTTCCGTTGTTCTTCTCGCCGCTCTGCTTGCCGGGACCGTTTCCTGCGGGTCCGGCGCGCCGTCCGCCGATACGACGGCGCCTGCCGGCGATACGTCCGCCGCCGAAACGGAGGAGGAAGATCCGCTCGCCGGGCTTGATTTCGGCGGGAAAACCATCCGCATCGTCTACAACAAGGCGAAAAGCGGCGGAAACGACGAATTCGTCAGCGAAGAATCCGGCGACGTGCAGGACGACGCGGTGTTCGCGCGCAACCTCAAGATCGAGGAGGACCTGAACGTCAAGCTCGAATTCATCCCGATCGTCGAGTCGAACGTCACCACCTATTACAACAATCTGCACACGCAGCTGATGGCGGGCGAGGATACCTACGACATCATTTCGGGCGTTCAGTGGCATCTCGTCAAGCTGCCGCCGGAAAATATGCTCTACGACCTGATGGACGCGCCCTATCTTGACTACTCGAAGTCCTGCTGGGCGGTCAACTACATGGACACCATCGCGGTCAATCAGAAGCACCGCTATCTGCTCTGCGGCGACATTTCCAAGACGCTCGTCTCGTCGATGGGCTGCACGTTCTTCAACAAAACGCTTTACGAGGATTTCTTCGGCGACCCGAACGATCTCTACAAGCTCGTGCTGGACGGCAGGTGGACCTTTGAAACGATGGAAGAATACGTCAAGAAGGGCTGGAAGGACCTGGACGGCGACGGCGTGTGCGGCGTAAACGACATCATCGGCAACGCGACGACCGCATCGTCTCCGACCGAGCATTTCGCGTATCCGGCGGGCATGAAATTCGTCAGCCGCGACAAGGACGGCTTCCCCGTTCTGCTGACCGACCAGACGCACAACGTCGAGGTCACCGAAAAGCTCTACCACCTGCTGTTTGAAAACGAAGGCACGTTCGTTCACTCCGACGCAAACGTCGTCAACAACGAGTACCCGGTCATGTTTGCAAACGGCACGATCCTGTTCTTCCCGAACCTGATCGATGCGACCGACAAGTTCCGCGACGCGAAGGACCCCTACGGCATCATCCCGCGTCCGAAGTTCGACGAGAATCAAAAGGATTATATGTCGCTCGTACACGATTATGCCGTTCTGTTCGGCATTCCGGTCACGAGCAAGGATATAGATGCGTCCTGCGCGGTCCTCGAAGCGATGTGCGAGGAGAATTACAAGACCGTCATGCCCGCGTACTACGAGGTCGCGCTGAAGGTCAAGTACACGCACGACGACATTTCGGCGCAGATCGTCGACCTCATCCACGACAGCGCGATGACCGATTTCATTTACGCGAACAACTACGTACTCGGCTCGTCGGGTTCGCTCGGCACCATCCAGCGCAAGCTGATGGGCGCGCGCAGCAAGGACTTCATGTCGACCTACGATTCGATGAAATCCGCGCTCTCGACGGTGCTTGATTCGCTGATCGAACAGGAAAAATCGAAGGGCTGATCGTCCACGACGGAAAACAGAACGGCGCGCCGCTCTGTTTTCTGTCGTTTTTTTAACGGAATGTCGTTTTTTTGAAAAATCGGGTCGATTTTTTGGCTTTACAAAAGCCGCCGCATGGTGTATAATACCTGTAAGCGGCGATCCGCTTTTACGAAATATGTTCATATTGTCCACCGTTCTGTTCATTTTGTGCCTTGACCGGACGGCGGGAATATGATATAATCAGAATGGGATATCCGGACGCTTCCGAGCCGGACCGTCCGAGCCGGGATATAATTATTGAAAGATTTTACAGAAAAGAAGGAATGATGCCATGAAAAATACACCCGTAACGCGCTCGGTCTCCGCGATTCTTTTCCTTGCCCTTCTCGCCGGTCTGACCGCCTGCGGCGGCACGACGGGAACGTCTTCCGACACGACTGCCGCACCGAACTCCGGCACGACCGCCGAAGCGGTCGAGGTCAATCCCCTTGAAGCGCTCGATTTCGGCGGTCAGAAGGTCAGCATGGTCTATAAAAAAGCAGGTCTGGCGGACAACGACGAATTCGTCAGCGAGGAGACCGGCGACGTCATTGACGACGCAGTGTTCAACCGCAACATCCGCATCGAAGAAATGCTGAACGTCAAGCTCGAATTCATCCCCGACCCTTCCACTGACGCATCCTCCTACCACAACAAATTGCAGTCCACCCTTCTGTCGGGCGACGACGTGTACAACATCATCACGAACACGCAGTACAACCTGCTCAAGCTGTCCGTTCAGGGACTTCTCTACGACATGATCGACGCGCCGTACATCGACTACGAAAAGCCGTGGTGGGCGGTCGAGTACATGAACACCTGCGCGATCAACGCAAACCACCGTTATCTGCTGGGCGGCGATATCACCACGTCCACCATCGGCAATCTGAGCTGCACGTTCTTCAACAAATCGCTGTTCAACGACTTCTTCGGCGACCCGAACGACCTCTACAAGCTCGTGCTGGACGGCAGGTGGACCTTTGACACGATGGAAGAATATGTCAAGAAGGGCTGGAAGGATCTGGACGGCGACGGCGTATGCGGCATGAACGACATCATCGGCATGGCGTCGACCGCATCGTCCCCGACCGAGCATTTCGCGTTCCCGGCGGGCATGAACTTCGTCACGCGCGACAAGGACGGCTATCCGGTCCTGCTGACCGACCAGACGCACAACGTCGAGATCACCGAAAAGCTCTATCATCTGTTATTTGAAAACGAAGGCGCTTTCATCAACAAGGACGCGAACGCGATCAACAACGAATATCCGGTCATGTTCGCGGACGGTCAGATCCTGTTCTTCCCGAACGTCATGGGCAGCACCGCCAAGTTCCGCGACTCGAAGGACCCCTACGGCGTCATCCCGCGCCCGAAGTTCGACGAGAATCAGGCGGAATACAAGGCGCTCATCCACGACAGCGTGACCGCATTTGCCGTACCGATCCTGACCAAGGAATATGACGCAGCCTGCGCGGTCCTCGAAGCCATTGCTTCCGAAAACTACAAGACGGTCGTTCCGGCGTACTACGAAGTCACGCTGAAGGTCAAGTACACGCACGACGACATTTCGTCCCAGCTGATCGACCTCATCCACGACAGCGCGACGACCGACTTCGTCTACGCGAACAACTATGTGTTCAACACCTCCGGCTCGCTCGGCACCATCCAGAGAAAGCTGATGGGCGCGCGCAGCAAGGACTTCATGTCGACCTACGAGACGATGAAGACCGGCGTTGCGACGGTTCTGGAACAGCTGATCGCGGAAGACAAGGCAAAATAAACCGAATCAACGAAAAACGTCCGCTCCGCGCGGACGTTTTTCTCTCAAATGATACTTTTGTGCATTTACAAACCGGCGCAGTTGTGATAAAATGAAGAAAAATATTCGGAGGGATTCAGCATGGAACTTCTGATCAAACCGTCTGCGGCACGTGAAAACGACGCGCCGCGTCTCACCGCCGCCATCGCGTCCGCGCCGAACGGTTCGGTCGTCACGCTCGCGCCGGGCGAATACTATCTGACCGAGCCGGTCATCGTCGAAAACAAGGAAGACCTGACGATCACGGGCGAGGGCGCGCGCATCCTCACCTATTACGACCGCTCGAACGGAGGCGGCGTCCACACGAAAAGCACGGACGGCTTCCGCTTCACGAACTGCCGTCATCTGACGCTCCGCCGCCTGACGCTGCGCTCCGCTCTGCCGACCAACTACAACGGCGTCGTCGCCGCGATCTCCGGCGATACGGTGGACCTTCAGTTCCACCCAGACGTGCCGCTCAACGGCAGCGAGATCTTCACCTGCGGACAGACCTACGACCCGACCGGACGGCCGAAAGACCCGTTCGTCCGCCTTGCGCACACCGACCCGGTCTATGAGGAACACAAGGACGACCGCATCGTCATCGCCGGTCAGGTCGTGACCACGAACACGCCCGCGCAGGGCATGAAAAGCGAGGTCATCGGCGAGAATCTGTGGCGGTTCTATCACGTCGCGGGCGCGGGCTCTCTGAAAGTCGGAGACGAGGTCTGCATGGCGTTCTCGTATTACGGCTGCACGGCGTTCATTTTCGCGATGTGCGAGGACGTTCTGCTCGACGAGGTTTACATCCCGAACTACGGCGGCATGGGCGTGGTGGTCCTTCCCCGCTCGAAGGATTTCACGTTCCGCCGCGTTTACATGGACAACCCCGACAAGTCCGAGCACCGCGAATCGCTCCAGTCGGACGGTCTGCACATCGTCGGACTGACCGGAAAGCTCATCATCAGCGGCTGCGTGTTCGACGCGCTGAGCGACGACCCGCTGAACATCCACACGCAGATCCTGACCGTCGAGGACGCATCGACCGAAAAGCTCACCGTGAAATACAACAAGGTCAAGGGCATCGTCTACGACAACTGGGCGCGTCACGGCGACACGGTGAAGGTCTACGACGCGCAGGATTTCCGCTTCAAGGGCGTGCTGATCGTCGATTCGTTCGAGGGTCACACGGTCGTTCCGTACTCGCACAGTCTCGACGTGAAGCCGGGCGATCTTCTCATCAACGACGCCTATTTCTGCGACGTCGAGATCACGGACAGCATCATCCGCCACAGCCGCGGCAGCTTCAAGCTGCGCTCGGTCCGCTCTGCCGTCCTGAAAAACAACATCATTTCGGACGGCGGCAACGGCGTGAACGTCTCGGTATCCTTCGTCACGACGCTCGAAGGCGGTCCCGCCGAAAATGTCCTGATCGAAGACAATCTGTTCACCCGCTGCAGCCACATCCGCCCGGTCAACATCGGCACTTACCCGGCAAACGACGGGGTATCGCGCCATCTGCACAAAAATGTCACCGTGCGGCACAACCGCTTCGTCGACAACGAATCGGAATTTCAGGTCACGATGTTCGGCACGGATATCGCCCGCATCGAGGACAACGTTTTCGTGAACTGCACGAACCCCTACGTCGACGTCTCGAACTGCGACGACGTGACGGTACGGAACAACCGCATCGAATAAAGCCCCGCAGACGCGCCGTCCGCAAAAACGAAAAAGCACCGCAGACGCAGGGTCTGCGGTGCTTTTTCGTTCGCCGGCTTGTTTTTCTTCAAATCGCCGGCTTGTTTTTCTCAGATAACCGGCTTGTTTTTCTCAAATCGCCGGCTTGTTTTTCTCAGATAACCGGCTTACTTTTCCTCAAATTCGTCCCGGAAGAACCCTCTCGTGTCGGCATAGCGCCAGCCGCCGTCGAGCGCGCTGAACCGGATATAGGGCGCGAGCGGAGAGATCTTGAACGCCGCTTCCGTGATCTTCTCCCCGACCGGCGCACAGACCTTCAAAGGCGCTTTTCCGCCGTTGTACATCGTGATGCGGTCGACCGGACCCGTCACAATGTGCGCCGTGTCGCCCTCGACCGTCACGCTGTGGATCTGCGGACCCATCGACGAGTAGAATTCTCCCGCCTCCAGCGCAGCGAAGACCGTCGGATAGTCGAGCCGGTCGGCTAAGATGTACGTGAAGCCGCCGAACGAATCGCACAGCGGGTCGCCGAACGGGTGCTTGTTGTGGTTGTCGTCCGACGAGTTGACCGCGAGCCGCTTCCCCGCCCGCAGCAGCATATCATAGATCTGTCCGTTGTATTCGAGCTCGTTTGAAACATAGCTGCTGAAATTGCACATTTCCATCGAGAAGAAGCCCTCGTAGCCGAGGATCTGCTCCATGCTCTCCATCGACCAGTACGGGTGATTGTACCCGACGATGTAGCCGTTCGCCTTCGCGTCGGCGATCACGCGGTTGATGTAGCCGACCTGATAGCGGCGCGGCAGCTCGCACTTGCCGATCTTCGGCAGCAGCGCCTTTTCCTCATCCGAGATGTAGTGCGAATACTCGTTGTCGAACGCGATCATGCCGACGTTGTGCGGGTCGCGCGCGAACAGATTCATGTGGATCTCCGGCTCAAAAGCGTCGTATCTGCCCCGCTTGTCCGGACGGATGTACATCTCGTAGCCGGTCAGCATCAAAAAATCGTCCTCGGTCATCGCCGAGTGATCCCACGAGCGCTCGTGGTCGGTGATCGCCAGCACCGAGTAGCCGTTCGCCTTGTAGGCGGCTTTCAGCTCGGCGGGCGTCAGCCTGCCGTCCGAGAGCGTCGAATGGCAGTGAAGGTTCGCCTTGTACTGTTTTCTGTCGGCAGAAAGTAAAGTGATCATGCCGCACCTCCTGTGAATTGTGCTTTTTATATGGTTACCTCTAAAAATTCAAAAATCCGTGGAAAAACAAAACGC
>JAZRXB010000189.1:0-8353 GCA_045600005.1 Eubacteriales bacterium
AACGGCTTCTGTCGCTTTGGTTTTTTGCGTCTTTTTTTCTTTTGAGGGCGCTTTTTCTTTTTGGGGTAGGGATTTTTTCTTCCTCTGCTTTTTACTTCATTGCTTTCTGCTGTTTGGTACGGGTGTTTTACAATCGGCTAATTATTTCATTTTTGCGAATACAGTGCTGACCTTTTCAAGCTCCGCCTTTGCGGACTCGCTGACCGACGCAACAGTCGACGCGACTTCGGTTTTGCCGAACAGCGCGTCCCGGAAGCTCGCAACGAACGAAAGGTTCAGAAAATCGCCGTAGTCAATGGTGTAGTTTCCGAAAATAATATCGAGCATATCGCGCGAATCCTCGTCGCGGATAGACTTACCGGTCAGACAGACGTCATAGTAAGCGGGTGTGACGGTCGTCTGCGACGCAAAGGACAGGGCTTCGAGGATCAGCCCGACGTCCTCCGGCGAAGCGTTCGTCACCGGAATGCCGACCAGATTGACGCAGTATCCGTCCGCGTACTGGCAGTACCCGTCCTGTTTTTCATCATATTTCGGCATCGGCAGCATTCCGACGTCAAAGTCGTACTGACGGAAGCGCTCGATGAACAGCGAAACCTCGGAATAGAACAGGCTGTGTCCCTCTGCGAAGAGCCTGATGTAGGTCTGATAATCGTTGCTGTCCACGATCGCGTCCGCTGCGTCCTTGCAGCGCTCGGAGACCTTCTGCATCACCGCCGTGATCTCAGGCGTGTTGAACACCGGGATCAGCAGATCGTCCGCGTCCTTGCCGACGTACTGATGCCCCGACGCGAAATAGAGGTTCATGCCGAGCGTCGGCTGGACGAACAGACCGTAGCGGTCGCTGTTGTCCATTTTGCTGTCGCCGTTGAGGTCCGCTCTGCCGCTGCTCAGCATCCGGAAGAAGACGTCCTGCGTCCAGCTGCCGTCCCGGACCATCGCGTAGGGGTCGGCGAGCTTCAGGTCGCGGAACAGATCCTTGTTGAAGTAGAGACAGCGGACCGCACGGTTGTCGGTCGCCGAAAGGTCGCCCATCGCGTAGTAGAGCTTCCCGCCGACCGTCAGCACGTCGGTCAGATTCGGATTCCACCACGCCGCATTCGGGTCGAGCGTCTCCACGCCGAACAGATCGACGAGCATTTCGCCCTGCGCGAGCTTTACCATATCGCGCCCGCACATCACCACGGCGTCATAGGTGGAGTCGCCCGCAAGGATCACCTTACTCACCCCATCGGTCCCGTTTGCCGCGTTCGTCTTCTCGAAGGTCAGCTTCACGTTGTAGTCGTTCATGATCCTGCTGTTCCGACCGAAAACCGCGTCGTTGAGCGGTTCGCCGTTCAGCTCTTCCGCGCACAGATCGTCGACGTTCCAGTCCCATCCGTCCGTGTTGTAGCGGTAGTAAAAATGCAGCGTCTCGCCGCCCATATCCTTCACGGGGACCGTGTAGGGAGCAGTGGTTTCGGCGGGAACGGTTTCCGTGATAGGATCGGTTCCGTCCGTATTGCCGGCAGGAGAAGAAGCGCCGCAGGCGGTCAGAACGGCGAGCAGCAGAAGAACGTCCGCCAGTGAGACGGCGCGCTGAGTGATTCGTTTCATAAGCATACCCCTTTCTTTTGATAGTTTCATTATATCACCCGAGCGTGATATAAATCAATATCATCCGACCGTATTTTCCGCCTTTTTGACATTATCTCTTGACATATTATATCAATCTGTGCTATCCTGTTGATATCACGGAAAAGGAGGCGCCTATGAATCCCGCCGCTCTCAGAACTCTGCTCGGCAGACTTTCGCATGAAAGCTCGCCCGCTGCGGCAAAGCTCGCCGCGTATCTTCTCGAAAACCCGAAAGCCGCGTCCGAATCCACCATTCTTTCTCTTGCGGAACAGGCTCAGGTCAGCTATGCCACCGTCTGCCGCCTGTTGAAAAGGACCGGCTTTGAAAGCTGCCGCTCGTTTAAGAAAGCCCTCTCGGCGCTCGCGGACGACCCGGGCGAACCGCTCTCGCCGGACGAAACGCCGCCCGTCACGCTCGGCGCGGACGAGCTGATCGACCGCATCTGCACCTTCACCGCTTCCCTGTCGGATAACTGCCGTCGGACGATGACCGCAGACACGCTCGACCGCGCCGTCTCGCTGATCTGCGGCGCGGGACAGATCCTCATCGCGGGGCTTGGAACATCGGCGGTCACGTCGCATTACGCCTACACGAAATTTTTCCGTCTCGGACTTCCCTGCACCTGCGAGACCGATCTGATCCTGCTGCGCATGAAAGCGTCGCTTCTGCGGCAGGGCGATCTTCTGATCGCCGTATCGTCATCGGGACGGACGCGCACGATCATTGAGACGGCGCGTCAGGCAAAATCGTCCGGCGCGTCGGTCATTGTACTGAGCGACTATTCCTCGTCGCCGCTGTCCCGCTGCGCCGACCTCTGCGTCACGACGACCTCGCGCGATGCGGAGCTTTCGCCGCAGGTCGACCTGCCGCTGATCCAGGGACAGCTGACGATCATCGACCTGTTTTACGCCCGTCTTTGCGCGGCGGTCGGGGCGAACGGCTTCGAGGTCACGGAAAAGAGCGTCCGGGACGAAAAGCTGAACGGTTCCCAACGTCCGGAATAAAACGCCTCCGTCCGTAACGGGCGGAGGCAAAGCCGCGTCAGATCTGCTTCTGTACGCTCTTGTATTCGTTGTAATAGCGGTAGTACGGGCAGACCTCGGCGGCGTTGGTCTTCATCCGGTAAAGCTCGTCCTCGTCGAGCGAGATCGTGCATACGTTGTCCTGATAGTCGTCGTCCCAGTCGAAAAACTCGCAGGTCTCGCAGGAAGGCTTCATCTTTTTCGGTACGATGTGTTCCTTCGCCATGTTATTCCAGGATATTGCTCGTGATGAAATCGACGCCCCAGCCCACGAGCGTCTCAGCCGCCGCCGGATCGTCGACCGTCCAGACGTTGATGAGCCGTCCCGCCGCGTGAAGCGCGTCGATCAGCTCCTTCGTCGCCGCCTGATAGAGCAGATCGAGGTCGAAGCTGTTCTCGATGAGCTTTGCGGTCAGCTCGTCGTCGCATTTGGTCGTCAGGAACTGCACCGCCGCGTCGGGACGGAGCGAGCGCACGACTTCGAGATTGTGCCACGTGAACGAAATGAAGATCGTTCCCTCAAAATACCCTTCGTCCTCGATCGTCTTCACGATGCCCGCGATGGCTTCGTCGGACATGGCGCGCTTCAGTTCGAGTACGGCGGTCTTTTCGTAGCGCTTGCAGATGCGGATGTACTCGAATAACTGCGGGATGCGCAGGTCGCCGCGTGTGCGGTCGGCGGCTTTGTCGTGGAGCGGCAGGACCTTCAGCTCGTCCCAGGTCGATTCCTCGACGGATAACGTCATGTCCGAGACGCGCCCGGTGTTGTCGTCGTGGATGATGGCGAACTTCCCGTCCGCCGTATAGTGAACGTCGGTCTCGATGCCGAAGTAGGAGCGGTTTCCTGCCGCAACGAAAGCCGCGCAGGTGTTTTCGCACTCGAGTCCGCTCACGCCGCGGTGAGCGACCATTTTCGTTTTGCCGGAATTGATTTTAACGGTATCCATCTCATCAGTTTCCTTCCCTAATTATTTATCCTCCGCGCTGAATATCTCGCATTCGAGCAGCCGGTTGATCAGCGCCGCAACGCGGTATACCTTGTCCTCGGGCGACGGACACTGCGGCATCGTGAAGAAATTCGCGTTGCTGTGCCACGCCTTGTAGGACGCGACCGCGGAATCGTGAAACTCGCCGGGATTCTTTTCGAGCCGGGGCGTTCCCTTGTCGGTCATATTGGAAGCGGTCGCTTCCTCGAAATAGATCACCGCGTCATAGTGCCGTTCGAGCTGTTCCTTCGTCTCGCAGCCGCAAAGACAGATCGGCACCTCGTCCTCGGGGAGATAGTCGTCGTTTTCGAGATAGGCGTAGACGTCGCGCACGCCGCGGTCGGAGATCAGGAGAAGATTCCGGCAGCCGAACTTTTCCGCCGTGCGGATGGCGTTGCGCTCGTTCATCAGCTGCGCGCGGTAGATGTAATGCTGGCGTAAAAACGGGAAATCGGCGCCGTTGATCCGCTCGTCCCGGTCTTTGAAGAAAAATTCGGCGACCTCCGGCAGATACAGCACGCTGAATCCGCACCCCTTTTTTTCGAGCTTTTCAAGTCCACGGATGACCGTGGATTTTCCCGCGGCAGCGCCGCCTGCAAAGGCAATTTTATATACGTTCATTCTGTCCTCCGTACCATTTCAGACTGCATTTATTATACAACATTTTCCGTCGGATGTCAACAGAAACCGAGCCGTTCGTCCGGCGGGAACAGACACGGAAATCCGTCTCACTCACGCCGCAGCGCACGCCCGGCGCGGGACGGGTTCAGTTCTCCCTGCCCGACCGCGATCTGACCGTTTACGATCACATACCCGATCCCGTCCGGTTTCACGCGGGGATTCAGGAAATCCGCCCGGCTGCCGATCTTTTTCTCGTCGAATACGGCAAGATCGGCATAATATCCGGGACGCAGGAACCCGCGCTCTGCAAGACCGAACGTCTCTGCCGGAAGTCCGGTCACCTTGAAAACCGCTCTGCCGATCGGCATCAGACGATGCTCCCGCACCGTTTCAAAGAAACGCGGGAACGTGCCGAACGAGCGGGGATGCGGACTCACGTTCATCTCATACGGATACGAATAGCCGTCCGAGCCGACGCTGACATACGGCAGCTTCATGATCTCAAGCATATCGTTCTCGTTCATGCTGAAATAGCAGCAGCTCACCGACAGCTTCCCGTCGATCAGAAGCCGTATTGCCGCATCGGTCGGCGAAACGCCCATCGTCCCGGCGATCTCCGCGAGATTTTTCCCGGCGTATTCGGGGTGGTCTCCCGCCGAGACGACCAAGATCCGCTGCGCTCCTCCCCGGCTTTCGATGTGTGCGCCGGTCTTTTCGAGCAGTTCTTTCGACGGTGACGTGAGACGTTCGAGGATCATCGCCGTGCCGCCGTCCTGCGCTTCGAGCGGCAGGATCGATTTCAGAGAGGTGCTGCTGGCAAGATAGGGGTACTGGTCGCAGTTCACCTTCACGCCGTGCGCACGCGCTTCTTCGACCAGCGCGATGGCTTCGGAGGCTTTCCCCCACATTTCGCGTCCCATCAGCTTGAAATGCGAAATTTCGAGCTGCACGCCGCTTTCCTGCGCGATGGACAGGACTTCCCTTATCGCGTCCATGATGCCCTTTCCCTCGTCGCGCATATGGACCGTCAGGATCCTTCCCCGTGCGGCGAGGATCTTCGCCAGCCGCAGAAGCTCGTGATACCCGGCAAACGCGGACGGCGGATAGATCAGCCCGAGACTCATGCCGAACGCGCCGCCGTCGAGCGCTTCGGTCAGAAGCTCCTCCATCCGTTCCATTTCCGGTTCGGCCGGCTCGCGGAAATCCTGTCCCATCACATGAGCGCGTATCGCGCTGTGACCGACCAGCGCGCCGATGTGGTTATAGAAGCCGTTTCTGTCCACGCCGTCGAGATACGCCCCGACCGAATCGAAGCCTTTCTTGTTCCACAGCATGGGGGAAGAACCGCAGTTTCCGACGATCTCAGTCGTCACCCCCTGCCGCAGCTTGCTGTCGCGCACCTCCGGCGCGAACGGCGAAGCGTCGGAATGCGAGTGCGGGTCGATGAAGCCGGGGCAGACGATCATTCCCGATACGTCGAGCGTCCGCGCCGCGTCCCCGTCGAGCGTACCGACCGCCGCGATGCGTCCGCCGATGATGCCCACGTCCGCGCGGACCGGTTCCGAGCCGGTCCCGTCGGCGGCAAAACCGTTTTGAAGAATCAGATCGTACATCATGTTTTTCCTTTCCGGACAAATCTTTTGAGGATAGTATAGCACACAAAGCGGAGATTGTCAAGACATGAAGCACGGTTGAAAGGAATCCGCGCCGGTCGGTTTTCCTCCGGACGCAGATTCCCGTCCGGATATTCCGGCTGAAATACCTGAAAAAGCGGGGAAATCTCTCCGCTTTTTCATTCCTCGACGCGGACCGTGAATCCCTTCACGAACCGTTCCCGGATGGCGCGAAGCTCTCCTGCCGACAGCGGTTCGGTGTCCCGGTAAGCGTAGACAAGCCCCATCGCCTCGTATTTCGCGCTGCCGAGCCGGTGAAACGGCAGCAGATCGACCGCTCCGACGCCGAGAGCGGCGAGCTTTTCGCAGAGCTCGTCGACCGAAACCGCGTCGGTGTTGAAGCCCGGGATCAGCGGGATGCGGACCCGCACGTTTTTTCCCGCCGCCAGCAGGCGCGAGAGATTTTCGGTCACGAGCGGAAGATCTCCGCCGATCACGTCCCGGTATTTCTCCGCAGAAGCGCTCTTGTAGTCGTAGAGATACCCGAAGACAAACGGATCGACCTTTTCAAACGCGGAAAACGGCACGTTCCCGGCGGTGTCGATCAGAACGGAAACGCCGTTTTCCCTGAGAAGCGCGGCAAGCTCCGCCGCTCCGTCCGCCTGCAGAAGAACTTCTCCGCCCGAAAAGGTCACGCCGCCGCCGCTGTTCTGATAATAGTCAAGATCCTCCATCAGCTCGGGCAGAAGCTCTTCTGCCGACACGGCGCGGTCTTTTATTTCGGTCTTCCCGTTCGACGGAAAGCGGAGCGTGACGGGATGCTTCGGAAGCGTTTCGGGATTGTGGCACCACGGACAGCGCATTCCGCAGCCCTGAAAGAAGACGGTCGTCCGGATGCCGTCGCCGTCCCCGACCGAAAAATGCTGGATATCGGAAAGAAACAGCAAAGCTCACTCCTTCTGTGTACGGTTGAGGATATCAAGCTGCACCGCGCGGCTCAGCGTGACGTAATACGCGGAGAAGCCGGAGACGCGCACGACGAGATTCGGATACTTTTCGGGATGCACCATCGCGTCGCGCAGGATCTCGGGCGAGGTCGCGTTGATCTGGACCTCCTGTCCGCCCTTTGCGAAATAGGTGCGGATGAGCGCGAGCAGTTTTCTGCGCTTTTCCTCTCCGAACATCGAGGGGGAATACTTCTGATTGATGACGCTGCCCGTCGCAACCTTGGTGTAATCGGGTTTGCACAGGCTGTTGAAGGCCGCCGTTGCGCCGCGCACGTCTCTGCCATAGGTCGGAGAAGCCGCGTCGGAGAGCGGTTCGCCCGCCAGTCTTCCGTCCGGAGTCGCGCCGATGGTGTGACCGGCGGCGATATTGCTCGTGTTCGCCGCCATGCAGGTATAGAAATATCCTCCGTCGCGCGTCCGGAACCGGCTGAAGCTGCGGAACGCCAAGTCCGTGAGCCATACGGCGTATTTGTCGGCAAAATCGTCGTTGTTGCCGTATTTCGGCGCGGCGAGCAGCTTTTCGCGAAGCTCCTCATACCCTTCAAAGTTCGCGTTCAGCGCGTCGCGCAGTCCTTCGAGCGTCGTGTCGTGATCGATGAAGACGACCTTTTCGACCGCCGCCATCGAGTCCGCGACCGTTCCGATCCCCATCACCGCCGCGCCGTGGACCGAGGGATATTTCGCGCCGCCGTCGTTGATATCCAGCCCGCGCCCGATGCAGTCCACGCAGAAGCAGGAGAGGAACGGGCTCGGCAGATACCTCTGATTGATCCCGTCGTTCATCGACTGGAAGCGGGCGTAATAGTCGTCCGCGTAGAGGTCGAGCTGGCGCTCGAAGGCTTTCACGAAGTCCTCCATGGACGTGATGCCGGAAAGCGCGCCGGAATCCGCGCCCATACTGCCGCCGAACCGGTCGATCCCGCGATTGAGCAGATAGGTGAACAGCCGGGGCGTGTCGAAGCGTCCGTCCGACCACGGCGGCTGACGGCCGGTGATGAAGTTCTCGATGCAGCCGACCATGCAGTAGCCGTAAACGTCCTCCGGCTCGTACCCGTAACGGGAGAGCGCGGCGAGATTCACCGCGTCGTTCATGAGCGCCGGATAGCCGAGTCCCGTGCCGATGGATTTTAAGCATTCGTCGAGGAATCCGTCCGGCGTGTTCGCCGTCAGACGCACGGAAAGGTTCGGTCCGGGGACCTGACAGTTCTTCACCGCCTGTAAGATACAGCCGCTCAGCCCGTTGACCGCACAGCTCCCGTCGGGATTCGTCCCGCCGATGCAGATGTTCACCACATCGTTCTGGAGCCGGATGAAGACGTTTTCAAGAAGCTCCACCGCTTTTTCGTCCGTCAGAGTCCCGTCGCCGATGTCCTTCCGGTAGAACGGATAGAGATACTGGTCCATTCTGCCGAGCGCCATCGCGCAGCGTCCTTCCATGACGAACGCATTGTGACAGAACCAGACGAGCTGCAAAGCCTGCGCGAAGG
>JAZRXB010000190.1:0-21190 GCA_045600005.1 Eubacteriales bacterium
TTGACGACCTCATCCCATGCCGCCGTCTTTGATTCGTAGAAGGACACCATATCCTTGTCCTCCCACGCCAAAAGCGCCGCCGGAATGGACGCGCCGCTGTTGATTTGGATGGTTGTGCCGTAACAGGAATCGAAGGGCAGACGCATAGTGTCGCGGATGATCTCAAGCATTTCCGGCACTTCCTCGTCGCGCGTGTACTTTTCGCGCAGGGCGACCTCGTAGTAAGCGGGCACGACATCGGTCATGGCGAAGCATCCGAACGCTTCCATGACGCGGCAGGTCAGACCGATATCGGACGCGGTCTTGGGGATAAACATGAGATTCGTCGCGGTGCCGATGGGAGTGATGTGTTCCTTCTGCTTTTCATCCAGCTTGGGGTAGGGAACAATGCCGAAGTCAGACTTCATATTGCGCATCGCGTCGCCCTCGGTGATGTAGAGATACGACAGATGGAACAGCGCGCGGTCCTCGGTGAACGGGATGCTGATCTTGTAAAAGTCCTCGCCCGCCTCGTCGTCGTACAGGTAATCGACGTCGTAGAATTTCTTCGTCTGCTCATAAGCGTCGTACAGGCGTTCCAGCGAATCGGTTTTGCGGATGACCTTTCCCGAATTGTCCGTGCCGAAAAGCTGAATATCGAACGCGCACCCTGCCAGACGGAGCGGCACATCCTGCAGATAACAGCCGATGCGATCGCTGTTGATATCGAAGGTCGTGTCGCCGTTCAGGTCGGCGGTCGCCGTCTCCGCCATGGCGAACATTTTTTCAATGGTCCATTTGCCGTCGCGCACGAGCTGATAGGGGTCCTCCAGCTTGTGATCGGTCAGCACCTGCTTGTTGAAGTAGGTGACGACAGCGGTTTTGTAAAGGGAAAGATTCGCGTCGCCGGCGGCGCAGTAGAGCTTTCCGTTGATGCTCAGATCCTTTGACAGATCCTTCAGCCACCACGGGTTGTCAAGATTCAGGTCGGAGCAGGCGTTGAGGTCGGCAAAAATGCCGTTCAGAAAAGCGGGAGTCGTACAGGAGACCAGTCCCGTCGCCAGATCGTAGGTGGAATCGCCTGCAAGGACGGCGCTGATGATGAAATTATTGTAGGTTTCCTTGTCGTTCCAGTGTCCCGGCTCGAACTGGCAGGTCAGCTCGATGCCGAAATGTTCCTCGACCTTCTGAGAACGTGCGTAAAGCGCGTCGTTGACGACCTCGCCGGTCGCTTCCTCAGGGAATTCATACTCGGTGTAGGTCGGCACGAGGATATGGAACTTTCGGCCGCCATTGTTTTCCGGCGGGATCTTCAGAAGGCTCGTTTCGGGAGCGTTCGTTTCTGTGGAGCCGGAGGGCGTATCTGTGCCGGGCGTTCCGCCGCAGGATACTGCGGAGGCGCACAGCGTCAGCACAAGAAGTAAAGTGAGCGCATTTTTATTCATGGTCAGACTCCTTTGTCGGCAGAATTTCAGGGAACCTCCGGCAGATGGAGACCGCATGGCGTTCGTTTCATTTTCATGCGGGACCCGGAGACTCTCCACATAATATCATAATCTATTCGGAGCCGAAAGTCAAGTATCTGCGGCATTTTTTTTGCCGATGGAGCGTTATGCTGTCAGTGGAGTTGACAAACTCCCCCAAAGTGTGATATAATGGCTTACACAATTATATGGCAGAATGCCCATAATGAGCGGACGGCAGATTCTGCCGCCGGCAGGAAAAACATAGGGTTGCCTCTAAAAATTCAAAAAATCCGTTGAAAAACAAAACGCGATACCCATAGTATCGGGTTTTGTTTTTCTTCCTCATGAATTTTTAGAGGTTGCCATAGAAAGCGCAGAATCAGGAAATACAGGTTTATCAAGATATAGAATAGAAAGATGAAGGAGTTTTTGTCATGAGCACGATCAGAGACCGCATCTGGCTGTATTGTGCCGTCCCGGATGCCTACAACACGCCCCACTACCCCTGCCCGGCGTCAACACCGTCGAGCCGTGGGACGCCTGCCGCAGTCTGGGACTCAAAAAGGCCGTCATGGACGTCACACTGCGCGGACCGGAGTACCCGTTCGACCCGATATCGGAAAAGCTCAGCTTTCTGGACGAGCTGGTGCGGACGGTCATTCCGTCCGGCGCCGTCCGCCTCAAACAGATTCACACCGCAGTTTCCGTAGAGTGTGATACTACCATCCGTGATGGGAAGCGTCTGATCGAATGCTGAAATGCTGACAGGGTGGGCATAGGCATCCATTTCCAGCGTAACTGCCGTTTTGTCAAATCCTGTGACAGAAATGGTGCAGGCGAAGGGCGGGAAGGCATCCGCTTCTCCCGTTGCGTATATCCAGTCAAGGAATCGCTCCTTCTCGATCTGATAGGTTAAGGTGTGTTCATCCGTTTCGATCAGAACCTCATGTGGCTCCGGGATTCCCTGACCGTCAAATAAATAGGCAAGAATTTCCGTTTTAGTACCGCGTCTTGCCGAAACCCAGATGCAGAATTCGCCGCTTCCTCCTCTGCCGCCCGCATCAATGATTCTGCCGTCGATGTATCCGCCCGGAAGCGAAAGTGTACACTCGTACAGTGTGGCAATGCTCATGTCTGCGTTCAGATAGGCTGCATAGAACCGCATCGTATCGTTGAACACATAGAGAACCGGGGAGCCGCCCATCAGCCGTGCAGTGATCCGTGCTTTTTCGGCATCTTGCGGAAGGGTGTCAACTACTGTGCTGAGACAGGAAGGAAGCTCCGCTTCAGCGGTGACACTCTCGATAATCGGAAGAACGATCTCTTCAAAATCACGCTCTCCGTCCTCGGGATAGGTTGAAATGCAGAAGGAGAACAGGATTTGCGCATGGTGCGCGAATGCGATGCTATAGTCCCTGCCTATGGTGTACGGATCGAGTGACTCATCCTTGAGGATCAGATAAGACAAACCGTTTGCATTCGTTCCGGCAGTGATCACGGTTGCCAGCGAAAATCCGAAGGGTTCCCGTGTGATCATGCCGTTCTCCAGCCGTTCCGGCGTCCAGTTTCCAGCGGAATCCATGAGCAGGTTTGTATGCATATCAATGCTCAGGTTCAGACGCAGAGGATCCAGCGTTTCGTCCGCTTCTCTGACACGGTCATGATAGGTATTGCCGTTATCTCTCCATGTTTCCGGTATCTCCATACGGACAGAATAACCCGGCACATCCGGTGTAATGATCTGTTTATTGGTGTTGCCGGGATCGGACAGAGCCGGATCTTCATAGGGATAGGATACCTCAGATTCATAGATGTTCCAGCGGAACGTGCCGAATTCGTTTATGCCCTCGATCGTATCCTCATCCACGAAGCGGAGCGAGCCTTCCGCATAATCGCCATAATATCTGTTCAGATATTCGCAGTAATGATAGTTCGGCTCCATGAGGATATCGCCGTTGAGGGAAATCACATAAAAGCTGTAATAATCATAGCTGTGATGATACTCGACCGCCACCCTCGTTCCCTCCGGTGAGAAGACGAGCTTCGGAAGCTCCAGACAATCATACCCTGTGCTCTGATGAATGATCCGTCCGTCTTCATTTGTGAGCGTAATATCCTTATAGTATGCCCCGTTTCTTTCAAAGGACGCCGTCCATCCGAAGGTATCCTCCGCGGCGGGCGGGTCGGTCTCTGCCGTATTCTTTACGTTTTTGACAAAATATACGTTTACCAGACGGAAGCGGGATTCGTGCCAGTACAGCTCTTCCCGAAGCCCGTAACCATACGCTTCCATCACGATGGAATACTCACCGGCAGGCAGGATGATCTGAAGATCGTAAATGCCGGTATTCCCCCATCCGCTGTCCGCAAAGGTCAGATCGTCTATGGTGAAGCTGTCCGGGACGATCAGACCTTCCGGTACATCCGGCAGGTCCTGTGCCGCGGCATGACCGAACATGGCTGCTTCGCTGGGTTTATAATCGCTGTCCCCGCGGAGCGCCGCAAGAACATAGTTGATCTGCTCGGTGAGGGAATCCATATCCGTTTTCAGAACCGCTTCCGACGGTGTGATAAGCCCGCGCACGATCTCCTCGCCGGGACACATCTGACCGGCAAGCATGGAGTTGTAGAACGGAACACTCAGGAATGCGTCTTCCCCGATTTCGGCATCTGCGGGAACATTTCCGTCGACTGCGGAGGAACAGCCGGCAAACGCGCCTTCGCCGATGTACTTCACCGAATCCGGCAGGAAGATCGCTTTCAGCTTATAGCTGCCGGCAAAAGCGTTATAACCGATGTATTCCAGATTTCCGCCGAAGTCGATCTCCTCAAGCCCGGTTGACTGAACCGCGTGCGCCGCGACGAAGCGTACCGAATCGGGGATCGTGAAGGACGTTTCGCCCTCGCGCTCGTAATGGAGCAGGATCGAGCCGTCGGAGGTCAGAATCAGACCGTCCTTCTCCACGAAGGACAGGTTGTTTTCCGCAATGATGATATCAACCAGATTTTCAAGTCCGGCAAAAGCGTTGGTCTCCACCTTCTGTACGCCCGCGCCAAGCCGGACGACCTCGATCCTGTCCGCGTTTTGGTTCCCAAGAAAGGTGAAATCCGCAATGGTTTTTACTTCTTCGGGAATGGTGATATCCGTTTCCGCGCCGTTATAACGGAGCAGGACGCCGTCTTCGATATGGAAGCCGTTTTCGTCAATGATCACCGGCTGATTCATGTGACGGACGACCAGTACCGCGCCGATGATCAGCAGAAAGCAGGCGGCGGCCGCACTGATCCGCTTCATCCACACCGTCAGCTTTTTAGGCGGTCTGTATGTAAAACATTCCTCAATATACCGTTTATCGACTCTGCCGACCGCGTCCAGAAAATCAATTTCCTTCATAAGCCGATCCCTTCCTCCTCCAGCATTTTCCTAAGCCTTGCGCGCATACGGGAAAGCCTGACGCCCGCGTGGTTTTCGGTCATTCCGACCGCCTTTGCCGCATCCCGAACGCTTTCACCGAGATAATACCGCCGCATGAACAGCACACGGGACTGCTTATCCTGACCGGAGAGAAAATCGGAAATGACGTCGGCGGCAAGATCGATCTCTTCCTCGGGAGAGGGATATCCCGCCGCAAAATCCGTAAGCTCTTCCATGATCGCGCTTCGTTTGGATGCGGATCGGTATCGGTACAGCTTCAGCGCAGTATTCCGCGTGACCGCCGTGAAAAACGCGGGAAGGATCTTCGGCTTTTCGGGCGGCAGACTGTTCCACATTCCGAGGTAGCTGTCGTTCATACATTCCTCGGCGTCCAGTCTGTCGTGCAGGATGTTCATGGCAGCCGAACGGGCAAGGCGGTCGTACTTCTTTGCGAGTTCCGTAATGGCCGTTTGAGATCGCGCCCAGAACAGGCCGATGATATCGGCATCGTTCACCTGAAATACCTCCTTTGGTGTGATTTCAACAGATATGTACCGATCGGGAAGAAGAATCTTACAGGGAAAAGGAATTTTTTCTGAATTTATTATAGCAGATATTTGTGAAGATTTATAGAACGTTGGGGAGACAAATATCAATATGCGGAATTCGTATGTGGACGCCCCGGACCATTCGTTCCGCGCGGAACCCTCTGTCTGTCTCCTGAAAAGCTGTTTTCAAATGGAATCATCATTCCCGATCGGATCGTTCAGGGTGAGAAATCTGTAAGATGTTTATAATCATCAAGGAAAACGGTACAGGGCAGCCGGTACCGGATATCGGCTGAACACATCGGCAAGTATGACAAAATGGTTGATTTATTGTAAAATGTGTGATACAATAAGGTCAGACAGATCTGTTTTGCCTGATGTTCCCGATTTTTGACAGATATGGTCTGCCGGAAACCGTTTGCCGCGATCGTTCATAAGGCAGTGCCGTACCGTTCTGACGCGGCATCGTACCCTCTGAACTTTGCGGTACTGTCCGAAAACCGGAAAACCGCCGCGAACCGTGAAGTACAGACACGCTTTTGCGGCATAAAGTCAGCTTCTGTACGGGACGGCCATGTCTGCGGCTGCCGCATTGCCGTCCTGTTGACCGGCAGCCGATCCTGAAAGAATATGAAAATATGTATGATCGGGTGCGGGAAGCACTCAGGGAGCGTTCATGGTCCCTCCTGCAAAAAGTATGCCGAGACCCATCCGGATACGATTCTGGCGGGCTGCTGCGACTTAAACGGGGAACGGGCGAGAGACTATCAGCAGAAATTCGGCTTTCGGAAGCATTACACCGATATGGAGGAGATGCTGAATGCCGAAAAGCCGGATGCGGTCATGGTGGCAGTGCCGGAGCGGCTGATCTGCCCCACCGCCGTCCGCGTGATCAATCTCGGCTATCATGTCCTGCTCGAAAAACCGCCCGGACTCTGCCGGGAAGAAACGCTTCGGATCATCGAAGCCGCAGAGAAAAACAGGGTGATCAATCAGGTCGCGTTCAATCGCAGATACCTCCCGCTGCTGATGAAGCTGAGGGAGGAGATCGCCGCCTGCCGTTCCGACGGGATCCAGAACATTTTCTACGAATTCTATCGTTACAGGAGGACCGAGCCGACGTTTGAGACCACCGCCATTCACGGGATCGACGCGGTGAAAAGCATCGCCGGAAGCGATTACCGGGAAGTGCGTTTTACCTATCAGGAGCTGCCGCAGATCGGCGATAAGGTCGCCAATATCCTGCTGGAATGCAGCTTTGCAAACGGTGTGATCGCGCGGATCAACTTCGTTCCCTGCGCGGGCGTTGTGATCGACCGGGCGTGCGTCAACCTGAAAGACCACACGTTCTTCATGAACACGCCGATCTGGGACGGATTCGATGCGCCCGGCGAGCTGGTTCATATCCATAACGGCACGCCGGTCTCACGGGTCTCCGGAAAAGATCTGGTTTCTGGTGACGCCATGTTTGAGACGAACGGCTTTTACGACGAGGATCAGGCGTTTTTCGACTGCGTTAGGGCAGGAAAGCAAAGCCCGGACGACGCCGCGTCCGCTCTGCAATCCGTGGAGATCGCCGAGGCCATCGGTCAGCGGAAAACCTTCTGGAAAGCATGAAAGGAGAGCCCGCGCATGGAAAACAGGCTGATGTTTGAAGAAATACGGGAAAGATGGCGCGCGTCGCTGACCGGCGGCGCCGACCTTGACCCGACCGACCCTGACGTCAGGCGAAGGCTGGACGCATTGGAAGCGGAGGCGAAAAGGCTCTGGTCTTCGATGGACCGGGACGCTGACCGCAGCTGTCTGTGGGACGATCTGCCCGATCCTCACGACACCTATCGGCGCGACTGGGTGTGCTACGATTCGTTCTGCCGTCTTCACAAGCTCGTACTGGCGTATGCCACGGCGGGACACGGTCTGTATCACGATGAAAGTCTGCTCTGCGATATCACCGGTGCGCTTGCGTTCATTGACCGGAACTGGTACAACGTAAATACCCGTCATAACGGCGAGTGGTGGCACAAGGAGATCGGTCTGCCGATGCGCCTGAACGAGTGTATGCTGCTCCTTCGCGGCCGAATTCCGGAAAGCCTGTATCACGGCTTCATGCGCACGGTCGGGAGCTTCACCTCCGACCCGACCGTGATGATCCTGGACATGAAAAAGCCGCCCCGCACGACCGGAGCCAACCGCGTATGGAAATGCTATGCGCTGGCGGGATACGCCGTGCTGACGGAGGATGAAAACAGTCTCGCGGTGTGCGCCGAAGCCATCGGCGGGGTGTTTGCCTATACGACGGAAAAGGACGGCTTTTACCGGGACGGTTCCTTTGTCCAGCACGAAAGATTTGCCTATACCGGCGGATACGGCCGCTCCTTCATGCAGATCCTGAGCGAATATACGGCTTTACTTAAAGGAACGCCGTGGCGGCTGAAACCTCATGAAGCCGATATGCTGTCGGAGCTGATGGACAACGCTTTTGTGCCGCTGATTCACAGGGGAGGCTGTCTCAACATGGTTCAGGGCAGGGAGATCGCCCGCGAATCTCAGGAGGAGCACATCGCCGGACATCAGATCGTCGCCGCGCTGATGCTCCTTTCGGAGAGTCTGGACGACGAGCGGCATACGAGGATGCTATGCCGGGTCAAGTACTGGATCCTGTCGGACAGCTTTCGGAGCTTCCTTGACGATGTGCCGACGGCGCTGATCGGAAAGGTCAGGACTCTGCTCCGCGACGAAACGCTGACTCCGCTGCCGCCGCCGGACGAGTGCCGGATCTATGCCGGCATGGACCGCGTTCTGCACCGCCGGGCGCACTATACGATCGGGATCGCCATGAATTCCGTGCGGATCGGACGGTATGAATCCATCCACGACGAAAGCGTGCGCGGCTGGTACACCGGCGACGGGACCGTTTATCTCTATAACGGCGATCTGGCGCAGTATTCGGACGGTTTCTTTCCGACGGTCAACGCTTACCGGATGCCCGGCACGACGGTTGACACCTTAGTGCGGGAGGAGAAGGGATACGGGAGTCACAATGAACCCCGCGTGAAGCATACATGGGCGGGCGGATGTCAGTTGGATCACCGCTTCGGTGCGGCCGGTATGGAGATCGAAGCCTTTGGGACGGATCTGTCCGGCAGGAAATCGTGGTTTCTCTTTGACGACGAAGCGGTGTGTCTGGGCGCGGGCATTACCTGTACCTCCGGCAGAAGGATCGAGACCATCGTGGACAACCGCAAGGTCACGCCGATCCCCTCATCCGGCGCGCCGGACGTTCCCGCCGTTTCACGGTACGACATGGGAAAACAGGGGACGCTGATCACCATCCGCGGCGCGGCGGCGGGAAGCGAAGTGAGCTATTATCTGCCCTGTGCCGGCGATGTCGAGATCCTGACCGAGGACCGGACGGACAGCTGGAAAAGCATCCAGAACCCGAACTCTCTGGAAGGCAGCGAATCAACGGCGCTGATCACCAACCGCTATGCGGCAGTCGTGCTTCCGCACGGCGTCGATCCGAAGGACGCCGCGTATCGATACGTCATCCTTCCGGGAAAGACGGCGGAGCAGCTTGGCGATTATGTGAGCGCTCCTCCCTTTGAAGTGCTGGAAAACACCGGCTGCGCACAGGCGGTCCGCCACGCGAAGCTCGGTCTGACGGCGGTAAACTTCTGGCAGGATCAGCCGCATTCCGTCGGCGGGATCGGCTGTTCCGGCAAGGCGGCTGTGATCACGGAAAAGAGCGATACGTCTCTGACCGTCGCCATAGCGGACCCGACATGGCAGAGCGATCAGCCCCTGTCTGTCGAGATCGACGCCGCGGCGGACGCGCTTTCGGTTACGGACGAACGGATCGAAGTGATCCGGCTCGCTCCCACGATCCGGCTTCGGGTAAACCTGAAGGACGGAATGGGGCAGAGCTTTCAGTGCGCGTTCTCCCTGCCGCATGAGACGGGAAACTGAGCCGGATGCCGCACATCCGGCTCAGCGCGAACGGGATGGGATGGAGATGAACCGAAAGCTACTCCTTCATGCGCGTGACGATGGAAGCGGACTTCGTGATCCTGTACATGGCCGTTCCCGACAGGACCGAGACCGCGATACATACCGCCAGTGCGATAACGCCGGAGATCCAGTTCAGCTTCACCAGCGCGTCCATGGCGATACTGACAAGGACGGCGAGAAGCGGGAATCCGGCGCACACGGTGAGAAGCACCGCCATGCCGCCGCTGTACAGACTTTCGGCGAGCAGCATCCGCCGCAGCTGCTTTTCGGTCATGCCCACCGCTTCCAGCATCGCGAATTCCCGTCTGCGCTCTGCGGCGGAGGACAGAGCGGTGTTGACGATGTTCAGCGCGCCGATGAGGAAGATCATGGCGGCGAGACTGTATCCGACGGTCTGAATGGCAAGCACGGTCTGCTTCATCTGATTCATGCCGTCCATGCGTCCGTCGATCCCGGCAGAGCAGGACAGCGTTTCCATCGCGGCCAGTCCCGATTCTCTGGCTTCGGCGAGCGCGCGCGCCTGCGATGCTTCATCGACTTCGACGGCGAAGAGGTCGTTTAACCTTTCAAGCTCGGTTCGCAGAAGATCGTAACAGCCGTCCTTCGCGTTGACCAGCAGGACAGCCGTCAGCCCTTCGCCGAATTCGGCTAAGAACGCGCTTTCCGGCATATACAGCACCGCGCGGTTGACGTCCTTGTCGATCCATCCGGTTATGCCGATCGTCGGACCGAGGACATGACTTGCGACGATCCGATAGGAACCGCTTCTAAACTTTGCCGTATCGCCGTCACGGAAATGGGAGAAAGCGCACGGGTTTCCCTGACGGTCGGTGATACCGGCAGTATTGCCGCCGTCGTAGACTGCGTATCCGGTTTCATAACCTTTTCCGAGCGCCTGACCGTCGGCGATCATGACCCGCTCAAACAGCCCGTCCGGGATGCTCACGATGAGCGTGTCCATCCGCCCGGACCGCATCCGTTCAAGGATCGGCCAGCTGTCGTAATACGGGTATTCGCTTTTCAGAACGTCCAGCTCGTTCCGGGCCGCCTGCGGCGTCTGCATTTCGGTCATGGCGCACCGGATCTTCCAGACCTTTTCCGTATAGATCGACTGCTCGACCGCTTTTACATAGTCTTCTCCCAGCCCGACGCCGCCGTCCGCGCGAAAACCGATCGTGAACGTTTCCGTTCCGCCTTCATACCGACAGGTGTGGTCGAGCTTCACGATATAGTCCGCAAACTGCATTCCCGCTTCCGTATAGGCGATCAGGTAATCGCACAGCGTGGAGATCAGCATGAACAGGATGACCGACACCGACATGGACAGCGCCGTGATGATCGTCTTCCGACGGTTCCGGGAAATGGCGTACCTTGCCATCCGACCCGCGTTCGGCGTGACGTTCAGACGGGTGAAGTTTTTCTTTCGCACATACCGTCCCGGCAGATCGGCGGCGGGGGAATAGTCGACCGCCGCAATGGGCGTGAGCGATTTCAGTCTGTTCAGCGGTCGGGTCGCCGACCAGAGCAGCGTGAAGCCCGTCAGGAGAACCGTCATCAGCGGGATCAGAGGGTTGAATTCAAACCGCAGTCCCTCGTAGGAGAGCGCCGAAAACAACAACGGCGACAATAATTTCCATCCGATGAAATAGCCCGCCGTCACCCCTAACGGAAGCGTTCCGGCGAACAGGAGCAGCGACTGCATCACGATCATCCGGCGCATCTGTTTGTGCGTCATGCCGATGACGTTCATCAGCCCGAACGCCTGCATATCCTGCGTCAGCGCGATGGAGTAGATGTTGTAAATGAGCAGGAACGAACAGAGAAACACCACTGCTGCGGAAAACAGGATCAGAAAGAGCCCGGCGGGATTCAGCGCTTTGTGTAAAGAGGCTTCGAGATACGCCGTATTCAGCCCGCCGAACGCTTTTGCCTCCGGCTGACGGCAGTCCGCGAGGGTTTCGCCGACAAGCCTGTCGTATTTTTCCGTCGGGTTCAGTCCGTTCCGGAACCGGAAGTAGACATTCAACCCCTCATAGGAAAAACCATAGGTTTCCGAAAGGGTTTCGCTGTACCGCATCACGACCCGCAGCTGCGCGTCGGAGCGGCTTTTCATCAGTCCGCTGACCTTGAATTCCTCATAGGCGGCGCCGGGCGTGTCTCCGGCATAACGGATATAGTAAAGCCCGACGATATCGCCTGCTCTCGTATCCGGGAAGTACAGGGGATTCACCATAATTTCCGTATCGTTTTCGGGAAAGCGCCCTTCGATCACGTCGGTGTAGAAATGCTGCAGGTCCTCCGCCTTTTCCACCGCGCGGATGGAATCGTAGGAGCGGGTCACACCTTCCTCTGTCAGGGCATACTGCGTCACGTTGGAGGAGATCACCGCTTCCGATACGTCATTTGACTGCCGCACCGCGTCCCGCAGCTCCTCGCCGGAAAGCATAAAAGCCGTCCCGCGCAGATAGCCGTGGTAATCCGTTCCCGAAGCCATCCGCAGCATCAGGGAGTAGGCGGAGATCATGTTGACCGAAATGCTCACGATGGTCATGAACAGCACCATCGTTAAGAGGATCGCCGCACAGATCACGCCGGAGCGGGCTTTTTTCGCGGTGATGCGGCGCACCGCCAGTTTTGTGACCG
Source organism: Eubacteriales bacterium (assembly GCA_045600005.1). Classification (GTDB taxonomy): domain Bacteria; phylum Bacillota; class Clostridia; order Oscillospirales; family CAG-272; genus Flemingiibacterium. The sequence goes on from JAZRXB010000190.1 coordinate 12,060, forward strand.
CGTTCATTCTGCCGCCCCGCTGTCGCTCACGATCCGTCCGTCCTCAATGCGGATCCGGCGGGAGGTCATCTGCGCCAGCTCCTCGTTGTGCGTGACGACCACGATGGTCTGCGCGAACTTCTCGTTCAGCGAAGCCAGCGTCAGCATCACGCCCATTCCGGTCTTCGAGTCCAGATTCCCCGTCGGTTCATCGGCGAGAATGATGTGCGGCTTTGTGATGAGCGCACGCGCGATCGCCGCCCGCTGCTGCTGTCCTCCCGAAAGCTGAGAGGGCAGGGCGTTCTTTTTTTCCTCCATGCCGAGCGTACAAAGCAGTTCGTCCACCTCGTCAGAGTCCGCGTCCGTGCCGTCCAGTCCGAGCGGAAGCGTGATGTTCTCCCACACGTTCAGGTTCGGGATGAGATTGTACCTCTGGAACACGAATCCGATGCACCGGCGGCGGAATACCGTCAGCGGGTCGGGCGCGAGCGAATACAGGTCGGTCCCGTCGATGAAGACCTTTCCGGCTGTCGGAATATCCAGCCCGCCAAGCAGATGCAGAAGCGTGGATTTGCCGCTTCCGCTGGAACCGACGATGGAAACGAATTCGCCGCGGTCGACGGACAGCGATACGCCGTCAAGCGCGCGCACCTCCGTTTTTCCCGCGGTGTAGATCTTCGTGAGATTTTCTGTCTGAATCAGCATGAAACTGCCTCCTTTTCGTGATATTCTCATTGTACAGAGACAATCTGTCTGAAATATGACGAAATCTTACAGTCCCGAAAGATTTCATGAAACCGGCAGAAAAACGGTGAAGGTACTGCCGCTTTCATCAGACCTTGCGGACACCCGTCCGCCCTCGGCGTTCAGGATGTTCGCGGTCAGGTATAAGCCGATGCCCACGCCGCTCTGATTTTCCGCTTTCTTTCCGTGTGAGTTTTTAACGCGCGTGTTCTTTCCGCGATAGAAGCGCTTCCAGATACTCGGCAGCTCCTCCTCCGGGATGCCGCCGCCCTGATCGGTCACGTCGACCCGCACGAACTGGTCATATGCGCAGGCGGCGACCGTGATCCCGCTTCCTTCCGGCGCGTATTTCACGGCGTTGTCGAGGATGTTGCCGAGCGCTTCCGCCGTCCAGCGAAGGTCAAAGCGGGCGGTCAGCCCGTCCGGGACCTCGCATCGGATGGTCATGTTATTCGCGTCGGCGGCTGCGAAATTCGCTTCGATCACCTGCCGCAGGAGCTCCCTCACGGAGTTTTCGCCCGGCGCGAGATTTTCCGCGATCAGCCCGCCCTCGCATTTTGCCAGCTTCGTCAGCGATTCCATGAGAAACGCGAGCTTTTCGGTCTGCGCGCGGATGATATCGCCGTTTTCGGACAGCTCCGTGTACATCAGAATGGAGGAAAGCGGCGTTTTCGACTGATGGGCGATGTCGGAGACGAGGGAGGATATGCTCCGGCAGCTGTCCTGCACCTTTTTCTCCCGTGTTTCCAGCTCGCAGAGCCGCAGGATCAGCCGCCGTTCGGTAGGCGTGAGGGTCTCGTCCGCCATGGCGGACGCACTTTCGCCGCCGAGGATCCGCTCGAAACGGTCAAAAATGCGGTCATGCTTCCGTTTTTCCGAAAGAAAATACGCGCCGCAGACCGCGAAAACGGCGAGAAGATAGCCGAAGATCAGCCACGAAGACTCAGTAAACTGCCACAGGACGAAAAATATCGCCGAAATGCCGCATAATCCGGCCGTGCAGACGATCATGTCTTCGCTCCTTTCCAGACATAGCCGAGTCCGTAGACCGTGCCGATGCAGTCCGCGCCCAGCTTGTCCCGCAGGCGCTTCACTGTCACGGACAGCGCGTTTTCGTCGATGTAATCGGAATCGCACGCCCAGATCCTGTCGACGAGGGTCTGCCGTTCCAGGATCTGCCCTTTGTGCGCGCAGAAAACCGCCAGCAGCTTCTGTTCCGTCGGACTGAAAATCACGCGCGCGCCGTCCGCCGAAAAATTCAGCTCGGTGAAGTCGAAACGGAAGCGGCGGTCCTCGTACACATGGTTCGGCGAACGTTTCCGCAGAGCCGCGGCGATCCGTTCCTGTAAGACCGTCAGCGAAAACGGCTTTTTTACGTAATCGCACGCGCCCGCACGGAACGCGGAAACCTCGTCAAGCTCCGAGTCGCGGACGGTGAGGAAGATCACGGGAACATCCTCCGACGCCGTGAACTCGCGGCACAGTCCGATCCCGCTTCCGTCCGGCAGATTGCAGTCGAGAAGGATCAGATCAAAACGGTTTTTTCCGAACAAACGCCGCGCTCCGGCGCAGTCGGACGCCGCGTATGGCGTTATCTCCGCGGTTTTCAGCGCGGTTTCAAGCCCTTCTCTGAGGGCGTCGTCGTCTTCCACGATGAGGATATGTTTCATGTATCAGCCGCTCCTTTCCGGTGCAGATCGGTTCTGCTGTTACTATTATACCATGCAATTGTGAACAATGAAATATCTGCGGACCGGGTGTTTCGGTTTTTCTGTGCGGTCATGGAGGGAGTTCGGCACTTGACAGAAAAACGGAATTGTGCTATCATGATAGCACAATCCGCCGCAGCGACTGCGGTGATCATTTTACAGGACGAAGGATGTGATCTCATGAAGGAAGAATGTCTCATCTGCGCTTCTCCCCTTGAATACTTGACGGAAGATACTCCGATGGAGTGCGTGATCTGCCATAAAAAAGAACTCAGCAAGACCCGCTGTGTGAAAGGTCACTACGTCTGTGACGAATGCCATACGAAAGGCATCGACAGTATCTTCGGCGTGTGCCTTGCCCAAACATCGAAAAATCCCGTGGAGATCATCGAAAAAATGATGAAGCTCCCGTTCTGCCATATGCACGGTCCGGAACATCATATCATGGTCGGCGCGGCGCTCCTGACGGCGTATCGGAACGCGGGCGGCGAGCTTGATCTTGTAAGTGCGCTGACGGAAATGAAGAACCGCGGCGGAAGCGTTCCCGGAGGAGCTTGCGGATTCTGGGGCGCGTGCGGAGCCGGTATCAGCTCGGGAATGTTCGTCTCCATTCTTTCCGGCTCCACGCCGCTTGCCGGGAAGCCGTGGGGACTCTCCAACCGGATGACCGCAAAGTCACTCGAGGCCATCGGTTCGGTTGGCGGACCGCGCTGCTGCAAGCGCGATTCCTTTCTTTCCGTTCTTTCCGCCGTCGACTTTGTAAAAGAGCATTTCGGCGTGGAAATGGAAAAAACGGAGATCGTCTGCGAATTTTCCGCAGGGAACAAACAGTGTCTCGGCGCGCGCTGTCCTTTCTCAAAGGCAAATCACAAAGGCTGATCTGCGGCGTCGTTCCGGAGCAGATGGTTATAAAGGCGGAAAACGCCCTGTGAATCGACCGCCCGGACCTCCCCATGACCGGAAGAGGGCAGGTTTCAGCCCGCCATATTGTTTTTGTTATACCGAAAAGAAGTCCGGGTCGCCTGATACCGGCTTCTTTTTTATTCGGACGGATACGTTTTCTGCGGGCGGACTTCCGTCCATGCCCGGCGCACTGTCAGAAGACAAAAGGTTTTTCGGAAAATTTTCGGAAATCTCTTGACTCTATTCCCGCTTGATACTTTATCATATAGAAAAAGAAAGGACGGTACTGTCAGTTCATGCTGAAAATCGGAGAATTTTCCAAAATGGCGAAGCTCACCGTCGGCGCGCTTCGATATTATGACAAAATGGGGCTTTTGCAGCCGGTTTACACCGACGCGGAAAGCGGCTACCGCTACTACGCGGAGGAACAGCTCGGCGACGTGCTGCGCATCGTGGAGCTGCGCGGTATCGGTCTGTCCATCCGCGAGATCCGCGAGGTCCTTGATGGGGAAGAGCTGGCTCCGCTGCTCGAACACCGGAAGATCGAAATCGAACGCGAGCAGGCAAGACTTGCCGCACAGCGCGACCGGATCGCCGCGCTTCTCTCCGGCGAGGAGACGAAAAACGTCTACACGGCGGTCGTCCGGGACATCCCGCCTCAGAACGTCTTCTCCTGTCAGGGAGTCATCCGCAGTATCGCCGCGATCCACGATTTCATTACCTCCTGTCACCGGGAGTTCCGTCGGCTCAATCCCGATCTCCCCTATGCCGAGCCGGATTACTGCTGTCTCGTTTACCCGGAGGAATCCTTCCGCGAGACCGGCGTCCGGGTCGAATACGCACAGGCGGTCGCGCGTCACGGCGCGGGAAACCATTTTCTGACCTTCAGGACGCTGCCCGGCGTGCGCGCCGTCAGCGTGGAGCATTACGGCTCCGAGAAAAATCTGCGAAGCGCGTACTCCTTTGCCCTTCGCTGGGCAGGCGAGCATGGGTATCGCGTGAACGGTCAGCCGCGCGAGCAGTATGTCTGCGGTCCGTGGAACAGGGAGCGCGAGGAGGATTATCTGACGATCGTACAGCTTCCCGTGACGGCGGAGGAGAACGAATGAAGCGGAACGGAACCGAAAAAACGCCGTCGTTTGTCTCGCTCGCTCTGCCGCTGATCTTGCAGAAGCTCATCACGAGCGCGTTTTCAAGCGTCGACGTGCTGATGGTGGGACAGCTCGGCGAGGATGTGCTGAGCGGGATCAGCATCGGCGGGCAGCTTTTATGGATCCTGACCCGTCTGTTTGCCGGATTGTCTGCGGGCGGACTGGTCTTTATGACGCAGTACCGGGGTTCGGGGAAAAATCACGCCATCCGGGACTGCTTTTTCAAGATGACGCTTCTCATGTCAGCGGCGGCGGCGGTGTTCGCGCTGGCAGGAGGACTTTTTCCGGAAGGGATCGTCCGGCTGTTTACGCGGGACGGGGAGATCGCGGCGGTCGCCGTGCCCTATCTGCAGATCAGCGCGCTGTCCTATCTGCCGCTCGCGCTCGGAAGCGCCTGCACGATGCTTCTGCTCTCCAGCGGACGCACGGGAATTTCGATGCTGGCCGGAGCGGTTTCGGCGGGACTGCACATTCTGGGCAATCAGCTCCTGATCTTCGGCGGCGTTCTGCCGGGCGGAGAGGGCGCGGCGGCTGCTGCGCTGATCGCGGCGTTCGGTTCGCTGGCTTTGCAGATCCCCTTTGCGGCGCGGATCCTGTCCCAAAGCGGAGCGGAAAACGACAGGGCGGCGGTTCCCGTGTCCTCGTATCTGAAAATCAGCGGTCTGCTCATCGCGCACGAGGGATTATGGGGCGCGGGCATTTTCACATACAATCTGCTGTTTTCCAATCTGGACGCGGGCTTTTACGCGGCGGTGGTGCTGTATCGGACGGTCAGCGACGTGTTCTTCTCGGTCGTCGGCGGAATGTCGTCGGCGGGCGGCATTCTCATGGGGATGGCAGTCGGCGAAAACGACCGGAGCGGAGCGGTGAAGCTGGCAAAGCGGGTCGTGCTTGCCGATCTTGCGGCGGGCGCGGTTCTCGGCGCGGCGCTGGTTCTGTTTGCGGAGCCGATCACGGCGGCGTTCGATCTGTCGCATCAGCTCACCCCGTCGGTGCGGCGCACGGCGGTCGTTCTGATCCGCGTTCTCGGCTTCATCCTGCCCCTCAAGAGCGTACCGCACACCTTCATCGAAAGCGTCTTCCGCGCGGGCGGCGACCCGCAGGCGGGGCTGTCCTTTGACACGGCGGCAACGTGGGTCTTCACGATCCCGCTCTGCGCGCTCTGTGCGCTGGTTCTGAAAGCCGGGGCGTTTCCCGCGTTTCTCATCATGGTCCTGAACGAGGAAGTTCTGAAAAGCGTCTTCTGTTTCCGCCATTTTAAGCGCGGAGTGTGGTTCCGTCCGGTGGAAGGGGCGGAAAATGACAGAAAAAAAACAGACCACGACGACCCGGCATAAATATTATATAAGGAAGGTAACGATCATGAAACGAACCGTATCCGCATTTCTTCTGCTTTCTGTCCTGTCCATGTGCGCTTCCTGCGGCGAGGGCGGCGCGTCTTCCGAAACCGAAAGCCGGACGGACGACACGCTGCCTGAGGCGACAGAAACCGCTGCCTATCTCGACACGCTTCCGGTGAAGGACTTCGGCGGAGCCGCCTTCCGCGTGATCGGTCAGAGCACCCGCGACCGCCAGAATTTCTTCATCGAAGAGCTGGAAGGGGAGACGATCAACGACGCGCTTCATGCCAGAGACCGCGCCGTCGAGGAGCGGCTGAACGTGAAGCTCGTCTATGAAGCGCTCTCGGACCGGAAAGAGGTGGCGAACAGGATCATCCGCTCGGTCAACGCCGACGAAGACGCTTACGACCTCGCTCTGACCGCCATGTCGGCGGGGATCAACGATATGGTCAACGCGAACGTTCTGTACGATCTGAACGCCATCCCGCATCTGACGCTGACCTCGGAATACTGGGATAAGTCGATCCACGGGAATATGCAGTTCTACGATAAGCAGTATTTCACGTCGGGACCGCTCTCCATGCAGTTCTATCAGACGCCGATCGTCGCCGCGTTCAACAAACGGCTCGCGGAGGACAATGGGCTTTCCGATATCTATCAGACGGTGCTGGACGGCAGATGGACGGTGGATTATCTGAATTCACTGACGAAGGAGATCTCGACCGATCTGGACGGCGACGGCAAAATGACCTTTGAAGATTTCTATGTTTTCACATGGGACAAGACGCTCGGCAACGCGCTTTACACGGCGTCGGGCTATCAGCCGGTGAAAATCGAGAACGGCGCGTACCGCGTCGTACTCGACGACCCGATTTCGGTCGATATCATCGAGAAATGCGCGAAGATCTTCGGCGACCCCGACGTGATGTATCAGAATCTGAACTCGGACGGTTCGTCGCTGCGGCTCTTTCAGGCGGGACGCGCGATCTTTCTGGATGCGGACCTCAACTCGGTGATGAGCTTTCGGGACATGGAGGACGATTTCGGCATCATTCCCGTTCCGAAGCTCGACGAAAAGCAGGAGACCTACCTCTCCGCCTGCAACACCTGGCTGCCGAACGGGATCGCCGTGCCGCGGACCTGCGCCGACCCGGAAAAAACGGGGCTGATCATGGAGACGATGGCGGTCCTGTCAAGGGAGATCATCATGCCCGCGGCGTATGAGATCACGCTTCAGGGCAAGGTGGCGCGGGACGACGTATCGGTGAAAATGCTCGATATCATTTTTGAAAACAGCTCCTTCGATTTCATAACGGTGTTTGACTTCGGAGGAAGCTCGGCGCTTCTGCGCGAATCGGTGCTCGGCATACGGGAAAACTTCATGTCGTCCTATGCCTCCATCCGAAGCAGCGTCGAGGCGGAGATCAACAGGGTCATGGAAAATTCAAAGTAAGGAGAAATCATGATGGAAGGAACCGAAGCAGTCGAATTTTTACAGGGACTTCTTGACAGACGCGGGACCGTCCGGTTCCCGGACGGGGAATATGTGCTGAACCGACCGCTGATCATTCACGACGACACGCATCTGATCGTCGGAAGGACGACGGTTCTGCGGGTCGCCGATCACGCGGACTGTTCGCTGCTCGACAACGACGGGCTGTATACGCACACGAGAAATCACGATATCACGGTTGAGGGCGGTATCTGGGACGGCAACAACGCGGCGCAGGAACGAGAGGTCATTCCGGACGAAAATCTGCCCTGCGACGAGCAGAAATACATTTCAAACACGCTGCTGATCCTCGTCATGCGCATGGTACACGTGGACCGTCTGACGATAAAGGATATTACCTACCGCGACCCGACGACCTATGCCGTCCAGATCGCGGACGCGGAATATTTCCGGGTCTCGAATGTCACGTTTGATTACAATTTGAATCTTCCCAACATGGACGGCGTTCACATTCAGGGACCGGCGCGCTGCGGCGTGATCGAAAACATCATGGGAGACGCCAACGACGACCATGTGGCGCTCTGTGCGAACGGTACGACCCGCTCCGAGATCACGCATGGCGATATCGAGGACGTTACGATCCGGGGCGTCTACTGTAAGAACGGCTACACCGGCGTGCGGCTTCTGTCCTGCGGAGACGCGATACGCAACATTTCGATCTCGGAGATCCACGGGCGGTTCCGCTTCTACGCGGTATCCTTCACGCACCACTATCCCATCCGGGGGCGAGAGGTTCTGCTGGAAAACATCCATGTGTCGGACATTTATACTTCCAAGAGCGTGGAGCCCCGTCCCGCGCGTCAATGGAATCTGAACGGTCCGCTTCTGTGGTTCGCCGCAGACGTGAACTGCCGCAATGTCACCATCGAAAACGTTTACCGCGACGAACGCAATCCCGATACCGAAGCGCCGACGGTAAAGATCGACGGGAACGTCGTGATCGACCGTCTGACGCTGCGGAATTTCAGTCAGCGGTTTGCCGGGAAGGAAGCTCCGCTGCTTGTCAACAACGGAAGCGTCGGGAAGCTGACCGAGGAGTATTGACAGTTCAGCCGAAAACGCCGGAAATACCGCGGAACTTCACTATACACATGAAGGCAGACAGCCATCGCCCGGACAGGCTTCATCCGAAGCCTGTCCGGGACGTTTTTTTTCGTTTACCCTCTTGCATTTTCCGCCCGGCATGCTATAATAGAAGCAAAGACAGGAGGGAGCCTATGAAACTGTTTGAATCGCTCAATGAAGAAAGGCGTCATGCGCCGAAGGGCGTGCGTGCGCCGCACTATTTCGTGTCGCTCGGATACCGCCGGAACCTCGCCGCAGACCCGATGGAGCTGCGCTCAAACGGCGTATATGCGCTGTTCACCGAAACGTCTTCCGAGCTCCTGCCGAGCGAGCTGATCGCGGGGAACCTGTTCTCCCTCTATACCGGCGCCGATGAGCTGGCGGTGAAGTGCGCGGAGAACCTTTACAAGATGTTCGGAGAACGCAGCTTCCGCACGAACTATGACCATTTCGCGCCGGAATATCCGCTCATCCTGAGAGACGGCGTGAAGGGGATGCTCGACGATATCGCCGCTTCCCGCGCCGCTCACGCGGACGAGCCGGAAAAGTGCGCCGCGCTCGACGCGATGAAGAAAACGCTCGACGGCTTTCTCATCCTCATCCGAAACTACGCCGACCGCGCCGCAGAGTTAAAAAGCGATCCCGCCTTTCAGCCGGAACGCCTGTCCTATATCGAAGCGAACTGCCGCGCTCTGCTTGACGGCGCGCCGCAGACCTTCGCGCAGGC
>JAZRXB010000191.1:0-2637 GCA_045600005.1 Eubacteriales bacterium
GAAGGAAAATCCTTTCTCACAGGTCCTTTCTGACGAAGCGGAAGCCGTTTACGGTTCGGCGGGGTGTTCTGCCGTCTGCTTCGTTGCGATGTAATTGACCAATTTGTCCGGGAAGTTGACCGTCATGCCGTCGCATCCCGCGTCATATGCCGCTTTCATGACGTCCTCGTCCGACACGCCCCACGCGCGCACGCGCAGACCGAGCTTATGCCACGCGGCGACCTTTTCAGGCGAGCATTCGACCGCTTTCGGACAGATCTCGTCGAAGCCCGCCGCCAGCGTCTTTTCGATCTTCGCGTCGTCGACGCCGCTTGTCAGCCAGCCGCAGCGGATGGCCGGCGCGAGCTTCTTAACGTTGACGAGGTGATCGAACCGGAACGACGTGACGATCGTTTTGCCCTCGATCCCGTATTTGCGGATGAGGTCGACCGTGTCCGCCTCAACGCCCGGCGCTTTCAGCTCGATGGCGAAGGTGAGGTCCCGCCACGCGAAGTGTTCGAGGAAGTCCTCAAAGGTCGGGATGCGGTCGGAAAGCCCGAATTTCTTCACGGGAAAGGCGTTCAGCTCGTCAAGGGTATAGTCGGAAATGCTCCCCTCCGCTCCGGTGACGCGGGTCAGCGTGTCGTCGTGGAACAGCACGAGCGTGCCGTCCTTCGTGCGGCGCACGTCGGTCTCGACGCCGTTCGCGCCCCTTTTCACGCCGTCGTAGAACGACATCAGCGTGTTTTCCGGGTTATAGCTCGACGCGCCGCGGTGCGCATAGACCACGAACAGGGAACGGCTCTCCTCCGCGATCACATCGGTCATCGTTTTTTCGAGCTTTTCGAGGAAGGGGAGCCAGACGGTGCTGTCGAGGAAACGGTTTTCGCCGGTCGTGCGTATTAACTCGCCGTATTCGCGCGTGTGGTTGTGCCATGCGTGATTGCCGATGAAGAGGTCGACCTTTTCCTTTTTTAACTTTTCGAGCGATTCATAGAACAGGCGGCGGTTCTGATAGGGCAGCTTCCGTTTGTCGAGATAGGGCTTTTTCAGCTGATTCGTTCCCGCGCCGCCGAAGGTCCCCGCACGGTAAACTCTGCCGTTTTCGGTCACGTCGAAGAAGAACGAATAGGTCCCCTCGGTGTGTCCCGGCGTGAAAACCGTCGTGATCGACGTATGACCGAGCGTGATCACGCCGCCGTCGGAGTAATCACAGTCGGGCGTATAGAGTTCGTCGCATTCGTCAAGGTAGTGACGGTCGAGTTCTGACAGATAGACCTTCGCTTTGCAGTGCCGCAGAAGCTCCGGCACGCCGCCCGAATGGTCGCGGTGTCCGTGCGTCAGCAGGATGAGCTTCACATCCGCAGGGTCGAAGCCCAGCTCCTTTATGGATTCGAGGATGATCGGCGCGGTGTACTCATACCCGGCGTCGATGAGGATGAGCCCGTCACCCGTGTCGATGAGGTGGGAGGACGCCTTGCAGGTGCCGACAAAATAAAGTCCGTCCGCCATGCGGAAGGGTCTGATATCGCTTGGCATGATGCTCTCCTTTCAGTGGAAAACGGCGGAACCGTTCCGAACGGATCCGCCGCGTTTTTATGCAAGTCCGTGGGAAGCGAGATAAGCGTCCATGCGCTCGTTGATGGCGCGTCCGAAGGACGTATCATACTTCGCGGCGTCCTCGGGATGCTCGGAGAGATAGGACAGCTCGATGATCAGTCCCTCACGCACGCCGACCATGTCGGCTTCGGTCAGACCCGTGACCGACATCACCTTCGACACGTCGACCCGGCGGTCGTAGAGACGGTCATAGTACAGCCCATAGGGATTGTAACCGACGATCTGATAGTAATCCGCATCGTCCGCCCAGACGAAATCAAGACCCATCAGCTCGTGATAGTATTCCGTGATCTCCTCCCACGTATGGACCTCGCCCGAACCGAGCGTGAAGGCTTCGCCGAGTGCTTTCGGATTGCCCGCAAGGTGAGCGATCTGTTTGCCGACGTTGCCTGCCCAGTTGAGACCGGCGGTGAGCTTCTTCGCGGTGATCGGCAGAACGATTTTCTTGCCTTCCTTCGCACGTAACAGCAGCTGAGAGCCGCCGAGCGTCACGAGGTCGAGCCGGTAGTGCGAGAACGAGATGATCGGGCGGATGATCGTCCAGTTGTTATATCCCGAAGCGCGCAGGAAATTCTCGTTTTTCGACTTCGGAAGGGCATAGTCTTCGTGCAGGAGGAAATCCTCGTCGTCCGCCGTATCGAGGAGCTTTGGCGAGGTCTCGCGAACGGGATGCTCCCTGTCGGCGTAGGTGCGGTAGGACGACAGGAAAATGAGCTGATCGGTGTTTTCGAGCAGCAGCTTTCCGCGCACCGGATAGGTCTCCGGGTTGGAATAGTGGATGAAATCGACGATCGCGTCGTAGTGATGCTCGGCGAACAGCCGCTTTAAGAGATCGTCAGAGACGCGCTCGCGGTAATAGGTCAGCGCGGACGTGCAGGAACGATAGTCCTCCAGCGCGATGACGTCGACCTGCCAGCCGAGCTTCAGAAGCTCGCGGGAAGCGTAGCCGCCGAGCGTTCCCGCGCCGGCGATGAGAAGGATGCGTTTCTTTTCCATGATAAAGTCGGAGGCCAAGCGGTCTTAGGGAGACAACTGTGG
>JAZRXB010000192.1:0-4965 GCA_045600005.1 Eubacteriales bacterium
CTGATCCCACCACGGCTTGTCGAGATCGACATAGGGCAGATCGGTGTTCCAGTTGAGCATCAGCCCCTGGTTGCCGTAGTTGCAGCCGCTGCGCGCGTGCGGAACGACCAGCTCCCACGCATCGTCGCCCGCCAGAATGACCGGCGCGGCGTCGCTCTCGTAGTTGTCGTTGGACGAGAGCAGCATTTCGAACTTGATGTTGAAGTAATCGGCAACGGCGGAATTGCGCTCGAAGACCGCGTCGTCGACCACGTCGCCGTTCGCTTCCTCGATGTAGCAGTCGCCCATCCAGCGCTCGTGCGGGCGAACGAGCATACGGAAGGTGTAGCCGCCGTAATCCTTTTTCGGCAGACCTTCAAACGGGTCGAACGCGGTCGTTTCGACCGTCGCCTCGGTGGTCTCAGTGTCATTTCCGCCGGTCACGACCGGCGTATCGCCCGAAGCGGACCCGCAGGAAGCGGCTCCGAGCATCATGGCGGCGGCAAGGAATGCCGTCAGCGCACGCGAAGTACGATTCGTCATGGGAAAATCCTCCGGATTCTGAAAATTTGACGTCCGACGCGGACCGTCGAACGGACTCTGATAGATTCTTCGATAATTATATATTAAAAATACGTTTTCGTCAACAGTTTTTCTAACTTTCTTCAGTTTTTACAAAGAGCGCCCTTCATTTTTGTGCTGATTTACCAGCTTTTCCGGCGCTTTTCAGCGCTTCGGCATACCGGAGCGGCACGGCGAGATCGCCGTGTCCGCAGCCGAGCCGGATCGCCTGCTTGTTCGCGCCGTGAAAATCGCTCCCGCCGGACGGCAGAAGCCCGTATTCGGCGCATAATTTCCCGGCGAGCGCTTCCATTTCCCCGTCGTAATCCGAGTACAGGACCTCCATCCCGGCAAGTCCCGCGCCGACCGCACGGTCAAGGAAGCGGCGCGCCGTCTCCTCGTCCGCGTCGAGCATCGGATGCGCCCAGACCGGGACCGCGCCGACCGAGCGGAGGAATCCGACCGTCTCCGCCGCATCGGGACGTTCCGGCGGCTCGTAGAACCCGCCGCCCTTTTTCAGAACGCTTCCGAACGTCTCCTTCACCGTGGCAAAATATCCCGCTTTCACCAGTGCAGATGCGATGTTCGCGCGGTTGACCGACGCGCCCGGCTTCGCGTCGAGCGCGCCGTCGGGCAGAACATACCCGGCGGCGCGGAGCGCTTCGACGAGCTTCCGGTTGCTCGCCGCTTTCTTTTCCCGATAAAAAGCGAAGCGCGCTTCGAGCGCGGGGAGCGAATCGTCCGGCAGAAACAGCCCCAGAATGTGGAATTCTATCCCTTCAAACGACGTCGAGACCTCCGTCCCGGCGATGGCTTCGAGCTTTCCCGAACGCTCTGCCGCCGCAAGGAAGTCCGGAAGACCGGCGACCGTGTTGTGATCGGTCAGCGCCAGCGCGGACAGACCGTTTTTCACCGCTTCGCATACCAGCTCGTCCGGCGTGAGCGTCCCGTCCGAAAAGACCGAATGAACGTGCAGATCGACGCAATCTTTCATTAAAATATATTCTCCGTTGTTATCACAAATTTCCGGCGGAAGTCTCCCGCCTTCTCCATTATACCACCTTTTCCCGCGTTCCGCAAGGAATTTTCCCGTTCCGCAAGGAAATTTCCCGTTCCGCAAGGGAATTTTCCGCGCTTTGCAGAAAAAAAGAGGGGAATGAACTTCCCCTCTCTCATACGTCAGTCCGCGTTTTTCCGTGCGTCAGCCGCCGATTTCTTAGCCGTCGGAGCATCGGCGGTTTCGTTTGCGTCGGTTCTTCCCGGCTTCGCCGTGGTCTGGCGGATCACAAGCTCGCTCCGGGAGGACCCGCCGCGCGAAGCCGTGCCGCTTTTTCCTTCGAGCTTCGCCGTCATCTGAGCGATACCGATGTCGATCATGTCCTTGATGTTGGGACGGATGGTCGTCAGCGGAATGCCCGCGTAGGACGAGGTGGGAATGTCGTTGATGCCGACGATCGACAGCTCCTCCGGGATGCGCACGCCGTGTTCCCGGAAGACCTTCACCGCGCCCAGCGCGATCTCATCATAGGCGGCGCACAGCGCGGTCGGACGCTCCGCCAGCTTCAGGATATGCTCCGCGCCCTCGTAGCCCGCCTGCTCGAAGCGTCCGGCGCTGACGAAAACGAACCGCTCGTCAGCCGCCAGACCAAGCTGCGCCAGCCCCGAACGGAAGAAGCGCAGCTTTTTTTCCGTGTTGTTCTCTCCTAAAAAACCGATCTTCGTGTGACCGAGGCTTTTCAGATATTCGAGCGCCATGAAAATGCCCTCGGCGGTGTTGTAGCCGGTCGTCCCGCAGTTGGTCGGCGCGGCGCTTCCCATTAAGCAGAAGATCGGAATGTTGTTTTCGGACGGGCTCAGGTCCGTGGACATACTGAAAATGCCGTCGGCGAGCTTTTCGTCGTTCAGCATTCTGACCAGACGGTTCGAGCGCTCCGCTTCGAAGCCGCAGATGTAGATCGACGGCTCGATGCCTTTCGCGCGCAGACGGTCGGCAAGCTCCGTCGTGATCTCCGAATAATACGTGCTGACGATCTCCGGCACCAGAATGGCGATGCGCGGTTTTGTGTCGCGCCGGTATTTCGGGCGCGTCACGCCGTATTCCTCCGCGAGTCTGCGGATGCGTTCGATCGTTTCCCCGCTCACCTCGCGCCCGTCCGACATCGCCTTGGATACGGTCGACACGGACACCCCGGCAAGCTCCGCCAGCTTTCGATAAGTCAAGCTCCATCCCTCCACGCGCTCAAAACGCTTTTTCCGTCTGTAACCGCTCCCGGCGCTGACAGACAGAAATCTCTTTTAACATTATACCGCCGGAAAACCGTCCCGTCAACCGGGTCCTTTACGAAACATTTTCGTAAAACGCGAAAAATCGGGGGAAAGGCTTCCCTTTCCCCCGTCGTTTTCATTTCGTTCCGGCAAAGTCGGCGATCAGCTTTTCGATATCGGCTTTCGCCGCGGATTCCTTCGCCGCGTAGTCGGACGCGATGGTGTTGGCTTTCTTGCCGCCGAGACTCTCGTACAGCGTTCGGATGCTTTCCACGCCGAAGACCATCGCAAGCTCGTAGCGGATGCCTGAGAAGGTCAGGTCGAGCATTTCGGCGCTTTCCTCGTCGTAGGTGTACTTCGTCTTGCAGGAGACCTCATAGTAAGCGGGCAGCGAGGTCGTCGAACCCTCTGCCGACAGCGCTTCGAGCATGAAGCCGGCGAAATCCGGATCCGCGCAGGAGATCGGCACGCCGAACAGCATACAGTAGATGTCCGCCATCGTGTAGTAGCCTTCCTGATCCTCGTCGAACTTCGGGTACGGGACGATGCCGTAATTGAAATTGCAGTCCGCCGAGTAGGCTTTCAGACCATGCGGGAAGGTCGTGATGAACATCGCGTTGCCCTTCTTGAAGACCGTTCCCATCACGCTCCAGTAATCGTAGGAGACCTTGCCGTTCCAGTCGTTGCAGAAGATCGCCTCGTTCGGTTTCGCGGTGAGGTTCAGCACCTTGTCCACCGCGTCGACGACGCGCTCGGTGTTGACGACCGGCTCGGGAAGTCCGGTCGTTTTGTTCTTGGCGACGATCGCCGTGTCGCAGGCGACCATGAAGGTCGAGAAGGCGTTGTAGGAATCCATCCCCAGACCGAAGCGGTCCTCGTCGTCGATCTCGGTGTTGCCGTTGAGGTCGCTTGCGACAGCCTTGGTGTATTCCGCCATTTTGTCGATCGTCCAGGTTCCCGCGCGCACCAGCTCGGCGGGATTCTGCAGCTTGAACGATTCCTCCATGTCGCGGTTGTGGACCAGGATATACGCGCGGCTCTTGTCGCGCAGAGAGAAATCGCTCGACGTGAAATAGAGCTTTCCGCTGATGCTCAGCGCGTCGTTGACCTCCGGGTTCCACCAGTTCTTGGAAAAATCAATGTAGTCGATCGTGTTCAGATCGTACAGCAGACCTTCGCGCGCCAGCGTACCGATGCCCTTGACCGTGCAGAACGCGAGATCGAAGGCGTCCTCGCCCGCCATCACCATTTTGCGCAGATAGGGAGCGGTCGAGGTGTTCGCGTCGTTGTTGCTGCCGTCCTTGTATTCGGTGATCTTGACGTTGTAGCGTTCCTCGATGGTCTGATTGCGGCGGAAGATCGCGTCGTTGACGACCTCGCCGTTCTCGCTCTCGGCGACGACCTCGAACGTGCGGAACTGCTCGCGCGTGTTGTCGTAGCCCAGCACGCGGAACTCGCGTCCGCCCCAGTCCTTTTCGGGCAGATCGAGAACGGTCGCCGGGTCGACGGTTTCGGCAGGCGGCGTGTCTGCGGCTGTCGTTTCGGCGGGAGCGTTCCCTCCGCCGCAGGAAGAAAGGATGCCGATAAGCAGGGTCGTCAGGGTAAATGCGGAGCAAAGGTGCAGATGCTTCATGATATTTCCCTCCCGTTTGATTCGGATTCTTTTTCATCACAGACTTACGGTTCCCGCCGCCGGTGTGCCTCACGGGCGCGGGCATACCATTCCATCTGGTTTTATGATAGCACAGTTCATCCTGTCTGTCAAGAGGGATTTTTACGAAACATTTTCGTGCAGAACGCCGAAAATCTATCGCGTGACCATCTGTAAAGCGTCAGGACCTTTTTGAAACATTTCAGAAAACAGAAAAGCGGTCTCGGAACGGGAGACCCCGTTCCGAGATCGCAAATATTACCAGTTCAGACCCATCGAACAGTGGCAGTCCTCGGTGAACTCGGTCACGCCGCAGGCGATCAGGCGGCGGTACTCCGCGCCCGTGATCCGACCGACGTTCCACGCCGCCGCGAAATAACCCGCATCGAGAATCTTCTTCGCCGATTCTTCGGTGACCGCCGCGCGCTGATGCTCGATACCCAGCCGGCATTTCGCTCCGGCAAGCGCAGAGGTCTTCATTTTGTCAACGTCGCCGTTGTCCCACGTGT
>JAZRXB010000193.1:0-8549 GCA_045600005.1 Eubacteriales bacterium
GACCGTGCCGTTTATGAGAACAGGCTCGCCGCGCCGGAAGACCGTGCGCGTCCGATATCCTTCGTCGAGCAGCACGAGGTCCGCCGTGAAGCCGGGCGCGATCTCGCCGAGCTTATCGGAAACGCCGAGCGCCTTCGCGGGCGCGCCGCTCATCATGCGCGAAACGTCGGTGAGCTTCATGCCATAGCGTCCGGCAAGCGCCTGCACCATCGTGTCGCCGACGGCGAGACTGCCCGCAAAGCTCGAACGGTCGGGCAGTTTCGCCACGCCGTCCTCTAAGATCACGCGGTTTTCGGGACGGACTTCGCCGAGATAGCTCTCGGTCCCGCCGTTTTCGTTCCCCGCTCCGCGCATCGCGTCCGAGACGACGCAGACCGCGCCCGTCCCCTTGCAGCGCATCGTCATCGCGAACGATTCGGGCGAGACGTGGTGTCCGTCGCCGATCAGCTCGACGAGAAAGCCGTCGTTCGACAGCGCTTCCTCGACGATGCCGCCGTGGACGCAGCTGCCGATCTTCATGCGCTGCGATGTCGAGCAGAACAGGTGCGTGACCTGCGAAAAGCCCCAGTCGGCAGAAGCGCGCACCGTTTCGGCGAGCGCGTTCGAATGACCGACCGACATCTTCACGCCGCGCGCGGACAGTGCGCGGGCGAGCGCCTCCACGCCGTCGATCTCAGGCGCGGCGGTGACGCGGGCGATCAGAGACGACCGCTCGCACAGCTCGGCGATCTTCCGCGCGTCGGGTTTGATGATGAGGGAAAGATTCTGCGCGCCGCACATCGCGGGCGACAGGAACGGTCCTTCGAGATGCACGCCGCCGAAGCCGGGGGCATCATGGAAGCTCTCGCAGAGCGTGAAAAAGCCGAGCATCCGCTCCCACGCGCAGGTGACGAGCGTCGGGCAGAGCGTCGTCACGCCGCGGCGCAGGTGCAGACCCATGATCCGCCGGAAGGCTTCGGGGGTGTTGTCGATGAAATCGTCTCCTCCGCCGCCGTGCGCGTGCAGCTCGATGAAGCCGGGCAGCACATACGCGCCCTTCGCGTCAAAGACGCGGACGTTCTCCCCGTCGTGAGCGGCAGAAATGCCCCTCTCGATCCCGGCGATCTTTCCGTCCGCGACGAGCAGACTTCCCTCGAAGATCTCCCCGCCGCGGACGATCTTTCCGTTGACGATACGGATCACACCGTTCATTTATTTGTTGTAAACGCGGATCTCCGGCACGGGCGAGGTCAGCGCGACTCTTGCCGCGTAAAGGACCGCGTCGGGGTGACGGTTGAACAGCGAGCAGGGGACGTGCGCGGTCTCGCCGCCGTGCAGGATCTTGCGCAGAGCGCCGGCGTTCCAGTCGCGCGGCATACACATTCTGACCTTTCTCGCGCCGAACATTTCCTTCATGCCGACCGTGATGCAGTAGTTCGGAATGCCGTCGAGGTCGCCGCCGCAGTTCATGTAGCAGTTGATCGTCTTGGTCTCGCGGGAGATATGGAGCGTGCGGGTCGGACGGGCTAAGAATTCGTCTGCGGTGCAGGCTTCGCCGGGTTCCGGCGGCTCGTTGAAGGCGAAGTGGCCGTTGATGCCGACGCCGCCCCATGCCATGTCGAGCTTGCCCGCCTTCCCTATCAGCTCGGCGACCTTGTATTCCTCGCCGGGGATCGGGAAGTGACGGTTTTCGGGCAGAACGTTCAGCTCGTCGTCGATCAGCGAGTAGAAGATGCGGTCCATGCCGCCGCGGAAGGACAGAGGGCTGGATTTGTCGATGTATTTGAGGTCGTCGGTGAGGTACTCGTCCATGTTGATGAACGTGCAGCGCTTTAAGCTGATGCGGTAGGTGTTGACGAGGTAGACAAGGCGGCTGTACGGACCGAGCGGGCCGTAGGGGACGACCATGATCGTGTCTTCGTCGTTCCGGTTGTTCTTCTGTATGGTCTCGGCGACCTCGATCGCCATGCGCCAGTAGAGGTCGTGTTCGGTGTCGCAGACGGCGAGCCTGATGCCCGCGCCCTTTCCGAGTTCGTTTTCGGGGATGAGATTGATATCCATGATTGTCCTCCTGATGAAAAGGTGTGATTTCAAAATGCGGAAAGCCGCATTCTTTCCCTTATTATAGCAGGAAACGCGCGCCGTGTCAAGATACAGAATCGCCGGATATTAGCACGATTTCGCTATTGACAAACGTTCCCCCGCGTGCTATACTGTATGAAAACGACCGCGTTTTCCCACAAAAGCGGCGAAAAAGGAGACGTATCATGTCCATCGACTACCGCGCGCGCGCCGCGTCCAGCGAAAAGACCTCAAATGATTTTCTCACCGTCAACGGCTGCGGCATCGAAAACCTGTCCGATTCCGACCGGGGCTCGCTAAGGCGGCGCGGACGGGTGGATTATCACATCCTCTACGTCGAGCGCGGGGTCTGTCACTGCACGGCCGGCGGCGCAGAGCGGGACGTTCCGGCGGGGGGAGTCATCCTCTACCGTCCGGGCGAGCCGCAGAAATACCATTATCTGGCAAAAGAGCGTTCGATCTCGCACTACATCCACTTCACGGGCGTGGGCTGCGAAGCGCTCCTAAAACGTCTCGGACTGGACGCGCTGACCGTTTTCGACATGGGAAAAAGCGAGAGCTACGAGGAGCTTTCGGCGCGGATGGCGCGGGAATTCACGATGAAAAAGCCGTTTTACGAGAGCTGGTGCGCGGCGTATCTCTATCAGCTCCTGAACATCATCGCCCGGAAGTACGCGCTCCGGTCGGTCAACGTGAGCCGCGACAGCGAGACGCGCATCAACGCCGCCTGCCGCCGCATTTACGAGAATCTGAAAGCTCCGCCCGACGCCGCGTCGCTGGCGGCGGACTGTTATCTGAGCGAGAGCCGGTTCACGCATCTGTTCTGCGAGGTGACGGGGCAGTCGGTGCTGTCGTTCACGAAATCGATGCGGATGGAGCGGGCGAAGGAGCTGCTCGCGTCGACGGTCCTGCCAATCCGGGAGGTAGCGGAAGCGGTCGGCTACGCGGACCAGAATTATTTTGCGCGTCACTTCAAGGCGCAGACGGGGCAGACGCCGAGCGGCTTTCGCCGCACGTCCGGCGGCGGCTGATGCCCGCCGACGGTTCGGCTCCGCATTTTCTGCACGGCGCACCGGCGGGCGCGGTCGATCGTTCGGTTTCCTGCGCCCGAACGGGCTTATTTGCTCGTTTTTCCTTGTCTGAACGGGCTTATTTGCTCGTTTTCTTTGCCTGAACGGGCTTATTTGTTTGATTTTCTGCGACCCGAACGGGCTTACTTGCCTGTTTTCAGACGGGGAGGAGGGAGAAGACCATCTCAGACGCCGAAGTTCTTCTCCCTCCTCCCCAGTGTTTGTTCGGCAATCATCGTAAGTTTCCTGTTCCCCACCTCTCTCAACCCTTGGCTGCGGCGTTCCGCCTGATCATGTAGTAAGAATCCGAGCCGAACGTTGGTCTGCCCGCGCCGCACGGGGATTCCCGAACCGAACAGCAGTCTGCCCGCGCCGCACGGGAATTCACGAACCGAACGGCAGTCTGCCCGCGCCGCACGGGGATTCGCGTACCGAACATTGTTCTGCCCGCGCCGCACGGGGATTCACGTACCGAACGGCGGTCTGCCCGCGCCGCACGGGGATTCGCGTACCGAACATTGTTCTGCCCGCGCCGCACGGGGATTCACGTACCGAACGGCGGTCTGCCGCGCCGCACGGGGATTCCCGAACCGAACAGCAGTCTGCCCGCGCCGCACGGGGATTCGCGTACCGAACGACGGTCTGTTTTCCGTTGCCGTCCGCTGAATACCGGCGCACTCATGAAAAAGCGGCGGCTTTCGCCGCCGCTTTTTCATTAACTTTTCCACGTGACCTTTCCGATCCGAAAGCAGCCTTCGACCGGCAGAAGCTCGACCGACAGCTCGCGCTCCTTCGACCAGCCGCAGCCCTCGAACGAAATGTCGCCGTACCGCACGTCGAAGCCCGACGCGCCCTCGGTCTTCCGCCGTCCGCCCGCGTCGCTGAAACAGAGCCGCGCGAACGCCGGGACGACCGACGTATTTTCGACGTAGGTCTCCCCGTCGCATTTCTGGAAGACCATTCCCGGCGCCGGGTCCTCGCACTCGGCGAAAATGTTCCGGTAGACCACGCGGTCGACCCGCGTATTTTCGCTCCCGTGCCACGTGTCGATGCTGATTCCCGTCCCGGACAGGCGGATGAGGTCGATATCCTCGAACCGGACGTTTTCGGTGTGCGTCGGCTTCCCGCCGCTGAAAATTTCGAGCGACTTGCCCCAGTCGCACCACAGCACGCAGCGGCGCACCGTGATATCCGCGCAGTCGCCCTCCTCGCCCGGCAGATGCCGTCCGCGCACGACCACGCAGTCGTCGAACGAGCGCACGAAGCAGTCCTCGACCAGCGCGCGCTTCGTCGTGCAGAGGTCGATGCCGTCGGAGTTGTAGCGCCACTGACCGAAGATCTTCACGTTCCGGACGACGACGTTTTCGCAGTCGTTTCGCGTGATGAGCGCCCAGAACGGCGAATCGAGCAGCGTGATGCCCGACACCTCGAAATTCCGGCAGTGATAGGCGTTGAAGCTCCCGCAGAGCCGCAGATCGGAGCGTTCCACGCCGAGCGCTTCGAGCGAACGGTAAACTTCCCCGCCCGGAACGTCCGGGTCTTTCAGATACTCATCCCCGCGCGGCACACGCGAGGAATCCAAAATTCCCCGCCCGATCACGCGGAAATCGTGCGCGTCCTTCGCGAAGATCATGCCGTGTACGACCGCACCGCGCTCGAAAACGATCGTCTGACCGCTCTGCGGGACGATCAGACCAGCGTCATGCTCGCCCGGACCGAAGCGCAGAACGCCGCCTTTCTCCTTTTCCGCGTCGAACGGCGGGTCGGCGAAGACGGTCAGCACGTCGCGCCGGTTCCCGCACTCGACGGTGAAGCTCCCCGGCTTTTCGAGCGTGAAGACGGCTCTTCCCTTTTCGGCTCGGAAAGGGGGCGCGTTCCGTGCCGGGCGGACGCGAAGGGTCGCGGGGTCGATCAGCTCCGACGAAACGGTCAGCTCGGAGGCTCCGTCAAGGTCGAAGCCCGCGAAAAAACCGGGCGTTGTCTGATCGCGTTCGCGCTGATGACCGGGCCAGACGCGGTTGAAGGGATACGCCGACACGACCGCTTCGTTCACGGCGAGCGGCTGTCCGTTCAGAGTGCAGGAAAACATGATTCCACCGACTTTCTGTTTCTTTTTTCACTATTTTACCACATTCCGCGCCGAATTTCAAGAGATATCTTTACAAATCGGCTTTTCTGTGGTATCATACCATTGTAACCAAACAAAAAGGAGCGGTTTTCATGAAAACGTATCTTCTGCCCGATGCCGGGCGGTTCTATAAAGCGAATCTGCACTGTCACAGCACGTGGTCGGACGGCGTATATACGCCGGAGGAGTTAAAGGAGCAGTACCGTTCGCACGGTTACTCGGTCCTTGCGATCACCGATCACGAGGGGCTGTTCTCCCACGGGGAGCTGAACGAAAGCGATTTTCTCACCCTTACCGGGATGGAGCTGGAATTTAATGAAGAACACGGTCCGAACTGGGATCACGTCGTCACCTGCCACCTCTGCGCGATCCGTAAGGACCCGTCCGACCTCACGCAGCCGGGCTACGACCCCGCCTACGATCACCCGAAGTTCACGTGGCTCCACGACCCCGAAAAGGCCGCGCGCATCCGGGGCGACGGCAGACCGTTCGTCAAGCTCCACACGCCCGAAAACCTCAACGAGGTCATCCGCCGTCTGACCGGCGCGGGCTTTTTCGTCACATGGAACCACCCGAAGTGGTCGCAGGAATTCTACCCGGCCTATTCGCAGTACGTCGGCATGGACGCGATGGAGGTCTACAACAACGCCACCTTCCTCGGCGGTCACGACGAGCGCAACGGTCCGGTCTACGACGACCTCCTGCGGCTTCTGCCCGAAGGAAAGCGGCTGTTTATCACGGCGAACGACGACACGCACGATCCGTGCGACCTGTTCGGCGGCTTCACGATGATCAAGGCGGAAAAGCTCGACTATCCGTCGATCATCCGCGCGCTCGAAGCCGGGCATTTCTACGCTTCGACGGGACCGCTCATCGAGAGCCTGACGGTCGAGGACGGCGCGCTGACCGTCCGTTCCGAAACGCCGCTTCGGTACATCCGTCTCATCACCGGCACGCGGCAGCTCTCGCTCGTGCGCGGGGGCGAGGACTCGCCCGTTTATGAGGGACGCTTCCCCGTCCGCGCGGACGTGGGTTATATGCGCCTTGGGCTGGCCGGGCTTGACGGCAGCACGGCGTGGACCAACGCCTATCCCGTGCGTCAGTTAATGGAAAACGTCTGACCACACAACACATTATAATAAGGAAGGAAAAATTCATGCGACAGTTTAGCGTACTCGATTTCGGCGTCACGCCCGGCGCGGGCGTTGTGACCGCCGCGTTCCAGAAGCTCATCGACGACGTATTTCTCGCGGGCGGCGGCGAGATCATCGTTCCCGCCGGGACCTATCTTACCGGCGGACTGCGGCTGCGCTCGCACATCACGCTTCATCTGCTCTCCGGCGCGACCCTCAAAGGCACGCGCGACCCCGCCGACTATTTCGTTCTCCAGAACGACACGCTCGAACCGCTCCCCGACGATCAGCGCTCCGACGCGCACTGGCTGCCGATGCACCAGCGCAAGAACTCCGATCACATCAACCTCGCCGGAAGCAGCTGGAACAACGCCCTTCTGCGCGTCTGGGAAGCCGAGGACGTCGCCGTCCTCGGCGAACCCGGCTCGGCGCTCGACGGCTCGGACTGCTTCGACGAGACGGGCGAGGAGCATTACCGCGGACCGCACGCGATCAATATGCGCCGCGTGAAAAATCTCCGTCTGGAAGGCTACACGATCCAAAACAGCGGAAACTGGGCGCACGCGCTCTTCAACTGCGACAACGTGACGATCGACCGCGTGACCGTTCTGGCTGGACACGACGGCGTTCACCTGTCCGACTGCCGGAACGTGACGGTCACGAACTGCACGTTCGAGACGGGCGACGACTGTCTCGCGGGCTTCGGGAACCTCAACGTTTACGCGCAGAACTGCGTCTTCAACACCGCTTGCAGCGGAATGCGCTTCGGCGGCACGAACGCCTACATCGAGGGCTGTTCGTTCGTCGGACCGGGCAAGTACCTGTTCCGCGGTTCGCTCACGCCGGAGGAAAAGCGGAACAGCGCGCCGAGCGTCACCGCCGACGGCACGCACCGCTTCAATATGCTCAGCGCGTTCACCTATTACGCCGACCACTCCCGCCCCGTCCCGCGCGAGCCGGGCAACATCGTGCTGGCGGACTGTAAGATCGTCAATACCGACCGTCTGGTCCACTACAACTTCTCGGGCAACGAGCCGTGGCAGAACAGCCGTCCGCTCGCAAGTCTTCGTTTTCAGGACGTCACGGCAGAGGGCATCCGTCTGCCGCTGAATCTTTACGGCGACGAAAACCTGCCGATCCGCGCGTCGTTCGAGCGGATGACGCTGACGCTCCACCCGGATTTCGACGCGAAAGCGGTCGTTCACGCCTGCCACTTTGCCGAGTTATGCTTCACGGACGTGACGGTGAACGGCGCCCCGGAGCATTTCATCAGGCGCTGGAGCCAGAGCGGGCGGATCGTGGTCGAGCGGCTTTCCTGCTCGATTCCCGAAGCCGACCGCATCGTCGACGCGGACGAACCGTTTTTCGCAAAAGCGATCTGAAAAATCCTGCCCTGCTCTATCCGGCTTCTTTCTGCACCGTGAGGTCAGCCGGGGCTTGCGCCTGATTGTTTGTTTGGCTTAACCGTCTGCCTATAACTTTATGGGCTTGTTTTACCCCCTACATAAACTTTTCAGACTTGTCAGTCCGGGGATGGAAAGGAGGGTGGAAACCATCTGCCGAAGGTTTCCACCCTCCTCTCCACTCTACCCCTTTCCTTGGCTTCATGCAGCTAAGCTGGCTTTGACACCTGCCTAACTATGGCTCATGCCTTAGTTTACCGGCTGACATAATATTGTAGAAAGCGTTCGTATCTCATGCGTCAGTTTAACGACCAAATTTTCATTGCAAAACGGGATAGCGTCCTCTTGGACGCTATCCCTATTGTTAGTATGAAAAACGTTTTTTCAGCTGACACCCGCCTGACGGCGGCTCATGCCGTAGTTTGCTTACGGACATGATATTGCAGTAGGCGTTTCTTTTCATGCTTGGGTTAGCTAACAATATTTTTTTCCGAGCAAACAATAGGCAGAGCGTCCAAGAGGACGCTCTGCCGTTTTTCTGGTTATATTTTTGCCGCTAACCTGTCGCATGGGAAGCGAACGCTTTCTGCAATATCGCCGCTGTCGGCTGACAAAGGCATGAGCCGCCAAGGAAAGGGGAGGAGTGGAGAGGGGGGTGGAAACCTTCGGCAGATGGTTTCCATCTCCCTCTCCTGCCCCGGACTGGCAAGTCTGAAATATAAGATGTAGTGTGCTGTCAAGCGCATAAAGGAAT
>JAZRXB010000194.1:0-30340 GCA_045600005.1 Eubacteriales bacterium
AGATGAAATCTTCGATTTCCTTGGGGTAGATATTCTCGCCGCCGCGGATAATCATGTCCTTGATTCTGCCGGTGATCTTATAATACCCGTCCTCGTCGCAGCAGGCAAGGTCGCCGGTGTGGAGCCAGCCGTCTTCGTCGATGGCCTGTGCCGTTGCTTCGGGCATTTTGTAGTAGCCCTTCATGATGTTGTAGCCGCGCGCACAGAATTCTCCGATCTTTCCGGCAGGCAGGGTTTCGCCGGTTTCGGGATCCACGATCTTGGTTTCGACTCCGGGGAAGGCGCGTCCGACCGTGTTGACGCGGCGTTCGATGCTGTCATCCGTTGTCGTCTGCGTACAGCCTGGAGACGCTTCGGTCTGACCGTATGTA
Source organism: Eubacteriales bacterium (assembly GCA_045600005.1). Taxonomy (GTDB): domain Bacteria; phylum Bacillota; class Clostridia; order Oscillospirales; family CAG-272; genus Flemingiibacterium. The sequence continues at coordinate 372 of JAZRXB010000194.1, forward strand.
ATGGTGATCTCCTTCATGCCCATTTCGTCGATGACCTGACGCATGGTTTTGATCGGGCAGGGAGAACCCGCCATGATACCGGTGCGCATATGCGAGAAGTCGGTCTTTTCAAAGTTTTCGTTGTTCAGCATGGCGATGAACATCGTCGGCACGCCGTGGAACGCCGTGATCTGCGCCTTGTTGATGCAGTCGAGCGCGATGCGCGGCGAGAACGCCGGGATCGGCGACATCGAAACGCCGTGCGTGACCGAAGCGGTCATCGCCAGCACCATGCCGAAGCAGTGGAACATCGGGACCTGGATCATCATGCGGTCTTCGGTCGAGAGGTCCATGCAGTCGCCGATCGCCTTGCCGTTGTTGACGACGTTGTAGTGCGTCAGCATGACGCCCTTCGGGAAGCCGGTCGTGCCGGACGTGTACTGCATATTGCAGACGTCGTGCTTGCGGACCGCTCTGGCGCGGGCGCTGACCTCGGACAGCGGGATCTTTTCGCCGCACGCGAGCGCTTCGTCCCACGTGAAGCAGCCGTCCTGCTTGGAATCCACCGTGATGATGTTTTTCAGGCACGGGAGCTTGGCGGAAACCAGCTCGCCCGGCTTGCAGGACGCAAGCTCAGGGCAGATCTCCTTCATGATGCCCACATAGTCCGAATCCTTGTAGCCGTCGATCATGACGAGCGTGTGCGTATCGGACTGCTTGAGCAGATACTGCGCCTCGTGGATTTTGTATGCGGTATTGACCGTGACAAGCACCGCGCCGAGCTTGACGGTCGCCCAGAACGTGATATACCACGCCGGAACGTTCGTCGCCCAGATCGCCACATGGTCGCCCTTATGAACGCCGAGCGCGATGAGCGCGCGGGCGAAGCTGTCGACGTCGCGGCGGAATTCGGGATAGGTGCGCGTGTAGTCGCAGGTGGTGTAGCGGAATGCGATCTGTTCGGGGAACTCCTCGCACACGCGGTCGAGCAGCTGCGGGAAGGTGTAGTCGATCAGATGCTCCTTGGGCCAGATATATTCGCCGACGCCGCGTCCGCTCTTGTAGTGCGGCGGGCGCACCTCGTCCATATGCTCGCGCATATAGGCGGCGAACTGCGGGAAGACGATGCCGCAGTCCTCGATCTCACGCGCCCAGCGCTTGACCCATTCGAGCGAAATATAGCCGTCGTAGCCGATCGAAGCCAGCGCACGGAGCATATCGGGGATCGGCATATCGCCGTAGCCCATCATGCGGTAGCGGATGACCTCTCTGCCGTCGGCGGTCTTTTCCATGATCGAGTCCTTGACATGGACGTATTTGATATACGAGCCGAGGTTGGCGGCGGTCTCCTCCGGCTTTTCATGCATGAAGCGGTAGGGGTGATGGAAATCCCACAGCGCCGCGACAGAGGGCATATTCACGCGGTCGAGCAGACGGCGCAGACGCTTCGTGTCCGAATAGACGCCGTTCGTTTCGATGAGGAGCGTGACGCCGGAGTCCTTCGTAAGCTCTGCGGCGGAGCGGATCGCTTCGACCATCTCGTCGTCGTCGATCTCGCCGTCAGGCGCGGGGGAAAGGTCGCCCAGCACGCGGATATAGGGCGTGTTCAGCTTTTTGGCAAGCTCGATATAAGCGGCGATTTCCTCCCTCGCTTCGTCCAGTCTGTCCTTGAATTTAAGGCAGCAGCCGGACGTCAGGCAGGGGATTTCCACGCCGAGCCGGTTCAGCGTCGCAATGGTGCGGTCGATCTGACCTTCGGTAAAGGGACGGGCGCGGACGGCGGAAATATCGCTTCCGAGACCGCGGATCTCGATGCCGTCAAAACCGAAGTCCTTGGCGACCGAATAAATATCGCTCCATGAGAAATCGGGGCAGCCGAGGGTGGAGAACGCTATTTTCATAGAAAGGTTCCTTTCTGCGAATGCGGAAAATGATTGACATTCAATATATTTTATTATATCACATCGGCGGATGAAAATCAATAGTCAATTTCACACTTGCCCCGGGCGAATTGCAGCGTTCTGTGCTATACTTCCACGAAATTTTCACCGGAAGGCGCAAAAATCACGCCGTTTTGCCGACCGCAGACATAAACGCCGCAGACCGTTCCGTCCGCCGAAAGCACTCTGACCTCGAGCGCGGACGCAGTGATCCCCCTCCCCGTCCGGGCGGCGAAGTCACGGAAACGCCGGAGCAGTTCCCGCGCCGTGGCGCGCTCCGGAGCCGTTTTGCCGTCTGACAGCGGAACGTTTTCCGCGTCGTCGGCGCGAAGGAGACGGTATGCGCCGAAGCGCGGGCAGACGGTGTTCTGTCTGGCGGAGAAGTCGAGCGACAGCGCTTCGGCAAGCGAAAGATCGTCCTCATCGAGACGCGCGTACTCCCAGAGCTTTTCAAACAGCCACGGCTGCGCAATGGCGTCGGGATGAAGACGATCCGCCGCGAAGCGGTCGGCGAGCGTTTCGTAGAGCGAAAACGGGGAGACGGCTCTGCCGGTGAGCAGCTTCATCGTCCGGACGAGCGAGCCTTCCAGCCGGTCGAGCAGCTCGTCTATGCCGTGCAGACGCTCCAGCTCGGCAAAGGAGAGTGTGTCCGTCGCCAGAACAGGGTAGGGCGGCTCGTCCGAGTAGACGCAGCCGAAGCTCTCCGCCTGCCCGCGCAGGACCGAGCCGCGCAGCAGCTTGAGAAAGCCGAGCTGCAGAAGATCGCATCGCCCGTACAGGTCGTTGAACGAGCGGGCGATGCTCGCGTAATCCTCGCCCGGCAGTCCGGCGATGAGGTCGGCGTGGAGGTGCAGATTGCCGAAGCCGTGCAGCTCCGTCAGCCGTCCGAGCAGGCGGGGAAGGTCGCTGTGGCGGCTGACGCGCGCCAGCACGCCGGGATTCGTGGGCTGCACGCCGATCTCAAGCCGGACCTTCCCCTTCGGGAAGGCGCGGAGAATTTCCATGCTCTCGTCGTCGAGCAGCTCGGCGCAGATCTCGAAATGATAGCTTTTCGTGTAAAGCGGGGAGAGAAGCCCGCGCCAGATCGCTTTCGCGCGTTCCGCGTCGAAATTGAAGGTGCGGTCTACGAATTTGACGACCCTGATGTCCGCCGCGAGCGTTTCAAATTCGAGCAGCTCGGCAAGCGTGACCGAAGCGGATTTGGCGCGGACCTTTCCCGACAGCGCGGACAGGCAGTATGCGCACCGGAACGGACAGCCGCGCGACGATTCGTAGTAGAGAAGCCGCGCGCCGCCGCCTTCCAGTTCGTCCCTTTCATAGATCATGCCCTGCGACGGGAAGGCTTCATAGACCCCGCCGTTTGCCACGCGGTCGAACGGTTCGCCCGCGAGCATACGCGAGACGACCTCGACCGCCGCGTCCTCGCCCTCGCCCGTGACCACGCAGTCGATGAACGGGTATTCGGCGAGAAGCGCTTCGGCGTCGTGCGAGACCTCGGGTCCGCCGAAGAAGATCTTTGTCTTCGGGCAGAGCTTTTTGAGGTCGGACGCGAGCGAGAGCATCGTGTTCCGGTTCCAGATATAGGTCGAAAAGCCGCAGACGGCGGCGTTCGCGCCGACCAGCGCGGACAGGATGCGTCCGCGGCGGTCCTTGCCGCTGAATTCGAGAAAATCGCAGTCGATGTCATGCGCAAGGAAACTCTTTTTGAGACAGCGGACGGCGGGATTGGTGTGCGTGTAGGAGGAGTTGACGGCAAGCAGGATAACAGCAGGCATAGGATTCTCCGAAAGTCCCGGCGTCAGTCGACGAGACAGACTTCTTCGAGCTGTGCCATGCTGCTGACCGACGTGATCGGGACGATCTGTCTCGTTCCTTCGCCCATATATTCGAGCAGGATGGTCTGCACCGGTCTGCCGGTCTCGCGGGAGCGCGAAGCAAACTTTTCGAGAAGCGCAAGATTGTGCGGATTTTCGTAGATCTTATCGAGCTTTTCGGCCGAGCACCCGGCGTGCTTCTTCGAGAACCAGCCCTTCGCGGTCGAGCTGTACGGCACGAGCGCCAGCCCGGTCTCATCCAGCACGGACAGATCGGCGTCCTCAAAGCGGACGAGCGTGTCGTCGCGCGAGAGGGGATTGTCCTCGTTCTGGACGGCGGGAGACCACATATTCGAGACGGCGGAGAAGCCGTGCAGACCGTGCGCTTTCGCGTAGGCGGCGGCTTCGGCAAGGCGGGAGACGGCGTAGTTTGAGCCGCCGTAGAAGCGTATTTTGCCCTCTCTTGCGAGATCCTCCATGATCTCGAGGATCTCCCCGATCGGCAGGGCGGGATCGTCGCGGTGGAGCCAGTAGAAGTCGATGCAGTCAAGTCCCAGCTCCCGCAGGCTCTCGTCGAGGTCTTCGGCGATCTCACGGCGGCTGACGCGGGAGACGTGCATCGTATCGAGGCGCGGATGCGCGCCCTTGGTGGCGACGATCAGCGACGATCTTCCGCGCGATGCGAGATATTCGCCGAGCAGACGCTCGCTTGCGCTGTACCCTTCGCTGAACCGGCGGGCGTAGATGTTGGCGGTGTCGACGAAATTACCGCCCGCCTCACGGAAGCGGTCGAGCATGGCGAACGCTTCGTCCCGTCCGAGCTTTCCCCCGAAATGGTCCGCGCCAAGGCAGACGCGGGAGACCGAGAGGTCAGTGTTATTCAGAACAACGTGTTTCATGGGATGATCCTTCTTTGTTTATGAAATCGGTTTTTGTCAGGCTTCATCAAAGACGGCGGGGTCGATCTTCCGGCCGGGACGGAAGTATTCGCGGTCGTGTTCGCTGATCTCACGAAGCACCCGGCAGGGCGTTCCGACCGCGACGACGTTGGCGGGCAGGTCGCGCGTGACGACGCTTCCCGCGCCGACGACCGTGTTTTCGCCGATCGTGACGCCGGGCAGGATGATCGCGCCCGCGCCGATCCAGACGTTCCGCCCGATATGGATGGGCAGATTGAACTGGGCGACCTTTTCACGCAGCTCGGGGCAGACGGGATGACCGGCGGTCGTGACGACGACATTCGGTCCGAACATCACGTGGTCGCCGATGTAAATGTGCGTGTTGTCGACCAGCGTCAGGTTGAAGTTGGCGTAGACGTTTTTTCCGATGTGCGTGTGGATGCCCCAGTTGGCGTGAAGCGGCGGTTCGATGTAGGACTCTTCGCCGAACTCGGCGAGGATTTCATGAAGCAGAGCGGTCCGCTTTTCGCCTTCGGTGGGACGGGTGGCGTTGAAGTCGTAAAGACGGTCGAGACAGGCGGTCTGGAGCTTCAACAGCTCCTCATCGGCGCAGAAATAGACCTGCCCGGCGTGCATTTTCTCATAGGAAGTCATAGGAGCCCCTTCGTTCACGGACGGTCGAATTCGAGCACGAGTCGTCCGTGGGCGGGAATATCGGCGTCGAGCTGCGTTTTTCCGTTCACCGGGTGCGGGAGCGAGAGCGTTCCCTTAAAATCGTCCTTCGGGAAGAAGCCGATGATCCGGTTGTCGGCGAAGACGGCGCAGTCCGCGTCGCAGAGGATCTTCACGCCCGCGCGCTTTGCGAGCATACGAAGCTCTCCCCGTCCGAGGCACGGGCAGGCGGCCGCGCAGACGTTCCCCTTCATTGCCGCCATGACCTCTCCGGTCGGGTAACGTTTCAGGACCTCCATGCCGTCCGCTTCGATGGTGAACAGCGGGAAGTCGCCCATCACGTGCTGATGCGCCTTGTTGCAGCGCGGGCTGCCCTCATAGCCGATGAAGGCGTCATCGGGACGCGGGATCTCACGAAGCGTGAAGCCGGTGAGGGCGGTGTAGTTGGCTTCGTCGTAGTCGGGCGCGAGGATGCCGGCGGCATAGTGCCAGACGACGGTCTTGCCGTCGAGCAGAGCGAGCAGCTTTTCCCGTTCGCCTGCGGCGAGGGTGAAGCAGTTGGCAAAGACGACCAGCTTATACTGCGAGAGGTCGACGCGGTACAGGTCGCACAGACGAAGCGTATCGGCCGGCGCGCCGATGAGCTTAAGCTCGCTGTGAAGCTCGTACATCAGACCGTGGTTCAGACCGTAGCTGATGCTTGACGCGCCGAGCGATCTTTCGTCGACGACGAGCAGGACTTCGGCGGCGGAGCGGCGCTCGATCGGTCTGATCCGCTTCTGAAGCTCGGTGATCGTCCGGATGTCCTCCATCAGCTCGGGGCAGTCGTACCAGCCCTCGCCGAGATCCATCCACCAGAAGCCCTGACCGTGCGTGAGGTTCTTTACCGCCTCGCGCCAGAGAAGGGTCTCGGATTCAAAGAGGTTCGCGGCGCGTCCGTCGGGACGGCGGTCGAGATGCGTGTGACAGTCGATCTCGTCGAGCCATGCCTTTTCGAGCGCGACCGATTCGGACGGTCCCTGCTCTCCGCCGGGGTCTCCGGCCAGACACCGGTAATAGCCCTTCGGCGACGACAGAAAGTCGACATAGGGGGATTTCACGATCTGCTCGATGGCGAGATGACCGGCGTTCATCGACTGCGGCAGGTACATATAGCCGTAGAACACGCCCGCCGCCAGCTCGCGTCCGAACAGGGACGAGCAGTCCTTGACGCACTTGCAGTAGGCTTCGATGGCGTCGGCGTTGGTCTTCGAGACGAAATCGAAATAGTCGCGCACGTGGGAGTTTTCGGGGAAGAACTGATCGGCGAGCTTTTCGCGGGTCTCCTGACGTTCAAACGGCGCAGGCGGTTCGAGCGTTCCCCAGACCTTTTCGGCGGCTTCCTCGCTGCCGTATTTTTTCACGCCGTATTCGATGAAGCGCTTCCGGTTGACGACGCCCCAGTCTCCGCGGCGGCCCTCTCCGATCGGGGACCACGCGCCCCAGAGGTTGGTCTCGCCGCACATCCCGTAGGCGACGTGAACGCCGAGGATGCGGTCGCGGTATTTCGATTCGGCGAGATGCTTTAAGAGCCGGCGGAGCGTTTCCGAAGCGTCCTCGACCCATCTGAGGGACGAAAAGCTCTGGAGACCGATCTTGTCGCCGGGATTCGGGCGGTCGTCCTTCCAGACCCCCTTGCCGCCGTTGACCGAATAGCCGCCGCTCCGGAAGCCGAAGTAGTCGTGATCGGCAGTCTCGGCGAGCGCGGCGATCTCCTTCGGATCGCGGGGACCGGTGTAGTAGACGAAGGTGTCCTCCGGATGCGTCCGGCACCAGTCCGGCGGAACGTTCAGCTTGACGCGGGGCATATAATAGATATCGGGATTGCCGTCGAATACCGCGTCGAGCGTTTCGTCGGTGAGGGTGTAGTCATATTTTCCGTCGGCGACCCAGCCGCTGTGCAGGATAGTGGTGTGATAGATCACGCTCGCCTTGGCAAAGCCGCGGTGGACGCGGTTGTATTCGTCAAATTCGCGGGAGAAGATGATCTGTCTGCCGTCCGCTCCGGCGCGCGGCGGGTCGTAGCAGAAGCCGAGCCGGGACCAGAAAAACGGCGTGTCGCGCAGATCTCGTACAAAATCGGTCATAACGGGTTCCTCCATGATGAGATGATGAGAGATACGAAGCGGCTCACTTTCCGGCGCTCTCCGCTTCGGTACAGATTTCCTTGGCAAATTCGCAGATGGTGCGGGTGGAGTCGGGCTTTGCGATCAGGGAGATCGCTTCGCGCATGACGTCGAAGCGACGAGGATCGGAAAACAGCTGATACAGGATCTCGTCGAGCGGCGTTGTGTGCGAGACCGCCATGGCGGCGCCGTTGTTGACAAGAAATTCCGTGTTGCGGTCCTCCTGACCGGGGATGGGGTTGACGATGATCATCGGCAGTCCCTTCGCCATCGCTTCCGAGGTGGTCAGTCCGCCCGGCTTCGAGATGATGCAGTCGGCGGCGTCCATCAGCACGTCGACGTAATCGACGTAGCTGAGGTTCAGCACCCGCTTTTTCGTGCAGAGCGCGTCGATGCTGGCTTTGGCCGCCGTGTTGCTGCCGCAGACCGTGACGATCTGGAAATCGAACGGCACCTCGTCGAGCGTGCGGACCGTTTCTTCGATGTGTCCGTAGCCCATGCTGCCGCTCATCAGAAGCACGGTGCGTTTATTGAGGTCGAGTCCGACGCGGGCGCGCGCCTCCGCTTTGGAGATGCTCTGCGTGAATTTCGGATGGATCGGGATGCCGAAGGGCAGGATCTGCTCGGCTTTGAAGCCCTTCTTCATCGCCTGTGCGGTGAGCTGTGCGCAGGGCGTGACCACGTAGTCGAGGTTCAGCCCTTCTTCCCAGAACGGGTGGAACGCGAAATCGGTCAGGATGCCGATCGCCTTCGCGCCGGTCTCGCGCTTTTCCTTTAAGACGTCCACGATGATGCCCGCGAAAATGTGCGTGCAGATGATGACGTCGGGGTCGTAGCGGTCGATATAGCGGAGGAGCTTTTTCGACAGGATCGTGCCGGTCGCGCGCGTCGGGGAAGCGTCGCTGTGCGATTTGCGGCGCTTTTCGGCAAGGCGGTAGGCTCCCTTGTAGGCGAGCTTCGCGCGGCTTGCCGCCATCAGGTATCCCTGCGAGACGGTCTCGCCGAGGATGTGATTCAGATAATTGAAGGTATCGAGCATGGTCGCTTCGCAGCCGATGGATTCGAGATAGGCGCAGAGCGCTTTTGCGGTCGCGTTATGTCCCTGTCCGGCGGTGATGGATAAGACGAGAGCTTTCATATTCAGACCATCGCGCCCGCATGGGGCGCTTCCTTTCAGATATGACGTAAGGTTTGAAACGAATACGATCTTACGTGCCCGGAAACGGGATCACGGCTGAGGGAACTGCGGAACGCCGCCGCTCAGGCAGATCTCGAGCGAGGGAAGGTCGATCAGATCGTTCATGGTATAGCGTTTCATCAGATAGAGACTTTCCTTATCGTAGGTGCGGACGGTGTTCGTGCCGACCGCCGTGGTCAGCGTGACCCGCACGCCCGCGCTGCGCAGGATGCTTTCCGAACGCCGGTCCCATTTGCCGCTCGGATAGGCGAAGACGTTGACCTCCGTTCCGAGTGCGCGGCGGATGTTCTTGACCGACGCGACGTAATCGGAGAGCAAGAGCTTCCGGTAATCGGCTTCGGTCTCGTTTTCGAGCTTTAAGACGTTTTCATGGATGTTTCCGCCCGTTTCAAAGGGCGCGTGCATATGAAGATCGTAGGTGTGGCTCTGGATCGAGATCAGCCCGGAATCGACCATTTCCCGCGCCTGTTCCCAGTTGAAATGCGGGATGATGGGCTTATCGGTGTCCTTATAGGTGTTTTTGCCGACATAGGAGCCGATGACGCAGATGGTCGCCTTGAAGTTATGTTCCTTTAAGATCGGATAGGCGGTTTTATAATTGGAAGTATAGCCGTCGTCGAACACGATGACGCAGGGCTTTTCGGGGAGCTTTTCGCCGCAGTCGACACAGGCGATCAGCTCGTCGAAGCTGACCGGCGTCCAGCCGTTTTCGTCAAGATAGTCCATGTGCTGCCGGAACAGGTCTTCGGCGATGGTGACGCTCGCGTCCCCCTTGTCGAGAATATGGTGGTACATCAGGATCGGAACGTTCTGTTCCTCCATGACCATTTCGGGAAGCGCGTAGGCACAGAAGCAGGCGGCGAAGATGATCAGCGCAAACGCCGGCAGAGACAGCAGGAATTTTCGCATTGAGAAACCTCCGGGGAAAAAAGGTCGGCTTACAGCTCTGTCATTATTTTACAACAATTACAAATAAAAATCAAGTCCTTGACAAAATCTTTTCCCTGTGTTATAATGATAGAGACCGCGAAGGCGGCCGGACAGGCGGATATGGCGGAATTGGCAGACGCGCCGGATTTAGGATCCGGTGGGCAACCGTGCAGGTTCAAGCCCTGTTATCCGCACCAGCAAAAAAGTCTCTTTTGTCTGCCGACAAAAGAGACTTTTTTGAATGATGTTTGCCTTCGGCAAATGATGTTGGCTTCGCCAATGATGACGCTATCGCTAATGATGTGTGGCTGCGCCACATTTTATGGCAAACATCGCATCATTGCGGCACGAAGTGACGTAACATCATTTCGGAGCGCAGCGACGAAACATCATGAGCCGCCATCGGCGGTGACATCATTGACTATTCGTTGAAAAAATGATATAATGAACTCGACAGATCAGGATTTTCCGGTCGGACAGACGCACATACCGTTCGGTCAGTCTTTGACAGACAGGAAAAAGAATGAATTACTCCGTAATATGAAAATCAACGAAGCGCACGGCGCTTCGTTTTTCTTTCCGCCTTTCGTGTATAAAGTTCCCGGTCCGGTCAACACTATGGAGGCGATCCCAAAGGCTTCAAACCGAACTGAATTCTGAAAGGCTGGTATGATACATGGAAAAGAAATTCAGACTCAAAAGCATCAACACGGTGATCTGGCTGCTGGCTGCCGCCATGCTCGCCGGGATCCTGTTCGTCTCGATCTTCACGGTCGCGTCGCGCCGGAAAAACAATGTCCCGACCGAGACCTCCGCTCCCGAGACCTCCGCTCCGACCGAAACGCAGAAACCCCGCGAAAACAGCGTCCGCACATCCGGGGAAGAATCTGCCGCTGCCATCCCGACCGACGTGCCGCCGGCAGAGGCGGCTGATGAGACCGTCGCGCTGAACACAAAAGACGTGTCCGCCGACGCGATCACGCAGCATTATTTCGTGCTTCCGGTCGACGGAACGATCGAAAAAGGCTTTGAGATCGACGTTCCCGTCTTCTCGGCGACGATGAACGATTACCGCGCGCACACGGGGGTCGATATCGCGGCTCCGGTGGGAAGCGAGGTCGCGGCGGCGTCCTCCGGCGTCATCGCGCGGGTCTGGAACGACCCGATGATGGGCTGCTCCGTCATGATCGACCACGGCGACGGCATTTATACGACCTATATGAATCTCGCTGAGGGCGATCTCGGGCTGACGGTCGGACAGCGGGTCGGCATGGGGCAGATGATCGGCAGGGTCGGCGAGACCGCGCTCGTTGAGATCGCCGAAGCGCCGCATCTTCATCTCGAAATGAAGCAGAACGGTCAGCCGCTCGATCCGCTCGACTACCTTGCCTTTGACCAGACGATGGCGGAAGTCGTTTACGAAGGCTGACGGCAGAAAAAACAGACGTCCCGGCGGGACGTCTGTTTTTCTTTTGATCAATCATTATTCCGGTGAGCCGCCGCTCCTGCCGGACAGGGCTTCGAGAACGGCGCGGACGTTCGCTTCGGGCGTGCCGCGGCAGTCGATGCGCAGGTCGGCATAGCGCTCATAGAGCGGTTCGCGCTCGTCGTAAACGTCCCGCAGCGTCTGCCCCGGCTTCATCGCAATGCCGCGCGTGGCGAGATTGGTGATCCTGCGCCGGATGACCGCGTAAGGGAGCGACAGCCAGACAGTCATGCCCGACGCTTTCAAATGCGTCATGGCGGCTTCGCTGAGGACTGCGCTTCCGCCGGTCGCGATCACGGTGTCGGAGACGTCCACGCCGAGAAGCGCGTTTTCCTCGGCGCGGGTGAAGGCTTCGAGTCCGTCCTCGTCGAGGATGGTCTGGAGAAGGCGGCGTTCGCGGTTCTGGATGACGAGATCGGTGTCGAGAAAGCCGAGACCGAGTTTTTTGGCAAGCAGCACGCCGAGGGTCGATTTCCCGCAGCCCGCCATGCCGATCAGAATCAGATTGTTTTTCATGGATCCTCGCAGTCGGTGATATTTTCTTCTCTGAAAATTTCAAAGGTGTTTTCTATTATAGTATATTTTTTCCGTTTTGTCAATTCGCGGCGAAACAATAAATTAACAAAAAAACTCTTGTTATCGAAGCAGTTCTATTGTATAATGATATCACTTTACGAGAGAGGAGGCGGCAGCCGTGTCGGAAAACAGACACAATTACATGGACGATTACTACTGGGATCGGCTCGACAACGCCGCCAAGCTCGTCCCCGCCGTATCGGACCGCCGTTCCTCCAATGTTTTCCGCCTGTCCGCCGTCCTGAAAGAGGACGTGGACCCGGAACGTCTCGGTCGGGCGGTGGAACGCGCGCTTGCCATTCTGCCCGCGTTCGCCGTGCGTCTGAGAAGCGGACTGTTCTGGTACTATCTCGAAAAAAACAGCGAGAGACCGGTCGTGTCGGTCGAACGGCGCTTTCCCTGCGCGCCGATCATGTCCTTCGACGAGCGCGGATTCCTGTTCCGCGTGACCTATTACCGCCGGCGCATCAATCTTGAGCTGTATCACGTTCTGTCGGACGGAACGGGAGCGGCGCATTTTTTAGGCGCGATCGTCTACTGCTATTACAGTCTGGCGGAGGGCGACGCGGCGCCGGAGGACGTTCTGCGGCGCTATCTCGCCGAAGCCGCGCTGGATCAGGACATGGACAGCTTCGCGCGCTCCGCTTCGGAGGAGAACGCTCCGAAAAAGGAAAAGGAGAAGGAACCGGCGGCGTACCGTCTGCCGGGAGTCGTCTGTGACGGGGAACGTCTGAACGCGCTGGTCGCCGTCCTGCCGACCGCGGACCTGCTCGCGCTCGCCAGAGCGAACGGCGCGACGCTCAGCGAATATCTGACCGCGCTCCTCATCTGGTCGATCTTCAACACCTGCTACCGCCGTTCCGGGCGGAACGAGCCGGTCGTCATCAGCGTGCCGGTCAATCTGCGGCGTTTCTTTGATTCGACGACCATCCGGAATTTCTTCGGGCATCTGAACGTCGGCGTGACGCGGCAGAACGCCTCGTCGTTTGCGGACGTGCTTGACGCGGTGCGGGAGAGCTTCCGGAAAAACGTCAACCGCGCGTATTTCGCCGATCAGATCCGCGCGAACGTCGGCATCGAACAGATCCCCGGCGTCCGTTTCGTGCCGCTGCCGATCAAGGATTTCGTGATGAGACGCTGCTTCGCGGCGGCGGAAAAGAAGTACACCTGCACGTTTTCCAATCTCGGACGGCTGACGCTTCCCGAAGAGGTCGCCGGAAAGGTCGAGCGCTTTGAATTTCTGCTCGGCGGATCGAAGACCCATCCGAAGAAGATGTCCTGCTGTTCCTTCGGAGATACGCTGACCATCGGCTTCTCGTCGACGATCAGCGACAATTCGCCGGAACGGTTCTTCCTCACGTATCTGGTCGGGGAAGGGATCGACGTGACGCTGACCTCAAACGAAACGCCGCCTCCGCCGGCCCCGGCGAAGGAAAAGAAGCCGAAAAAGGAACGGACACGCCGGAAGACCGCGGACGTTTCCGGCGCCGCGCCGTCCGAAGGCGCTCCCGATGCGAAAGCCGGGAAACGGAAGGGAGGAAAACGCCGTTGAGACTCTGTAAAAACTGCGGCGTGAAGCTGCTCAGCGACCTTGGGCGCTGTCCGCTCTGCGACATGGAGACGACGCTTCTTGACGACCGCTTCGAGGAGGATTATCCGTATATCCGGCACGGCAGACCGATCACGGCGCGGCGGATCATCACGTTCGCGGCAGTCGCGGCGGCGCTGATCTGTCTGATCATCGATCACTATGTGCCGACCGGGACGCACTGGGCGCTGCTGACCGTCGCGGCGATCGCCTATGCGTGGTTCAACGTCCTGCACACGCTCAAAAACCGGCGGGACCCCGGGTCCATCGCCTTCGGGCAGTATCTGAGCCTGAATGTACTGCTTCTCGCCGTCGATCTGCTGTGCGGCTGGAAGCGGTGGTCGATTGACTATGTGCTGCCGTTTCTGACGGCGGGAGCGGCGCTCTGCTTTCTTCTGATGATCGCCATACGGCCCGAACGGTATTTCGTCTGTACGGTTTATCTGACGGTCACGCTGGCGGTCGGAGCGGGACTCTGGCTGCTCGCGCATTTTTCGCCGGCCGGCGTCGAATGGCCGACTGCCGCTGCGGCGGCGGTCCCGGCGCTCTGCGTGGCGGTGATCGCCGTATTCGCGCGTCACAGGACGCACAACGCTTTGCAGAAGCATTTTCATATCCGGTGAACAAAGCGCCGGGAAAGGTAGGATTCCTATGCATGAAAAAAACCGAAAAATGACGGCGGCGGCGTGTCTTGCGCTGGCGGAAGCCGGGCTGTGCGCACCGCACGGCGGCGTGGTCAGCCTCTTTGACCGGCGTTGCGGCGTCATTCTCATCAGCCCGGCGGGAGCCGAGCTTTCCTCTCTCACGCCGATCGACGTCCTTGCCGTGACCTCGGACGGGACGGTCATCGACGGCGACGGTCAGCTTCCGCCGGAATACGAGACGCACCGTGAGATCTACGAAGCGTTCGGAACGGTCTCGTCGATCGTCAGCGCCGACCCGGATTACGCGGTGTCCTTCGCGCAGGCAGGCAGACCGATCAAGCCCTACGGCACGGCGCACGCGCGGATGTTCGGCGACCAGATCCCCTGCACGCGCAAGCTGACGCCGAGCGAGATCGAGAACGACTATCAGGCAAACATCGGCAGACTGATCGTCGAGACGCTGCGGGGAGAGCCGCAGTGGGTCGACGAGGTGGCGGCGGCGCTGGTGTGCAGCGATGAGGTCTACACGCTGGGTAAGACGCCGGACGAGGCGGTCAGGCGGATGGCGGCGCTGGAACGGATCGCAAAGACTGCGTTTTTCACCGAGCTTTTACAGAAGACCGGCGCGGCGGGCGGCACGCGGATGCAGGAGGATTTATTAAGACTCTGCTTCGAACGCTCGCATAAGGAACAGTAAGTTTTTATCATAGTCGATTGTAAAACTTCGTTTTACAATCGGTACTCGCGCTTATCGCTGCCGGCAAAACCTGTTTTGACGGCTCTCCCCATTTCGGCGCGAGGGCTCGCCTTAAAGGTGTTTACATGCCGGCAAACCCGACATCAATTCGGATTTTATTATAACGTTTGTCATCTTAAAGCATGAAACAATCGGCTAATTTTTAATCATCAAAGGAGAATACAGTTATGGTACAGATTGAAATGGAAGACGGCGGCATCATCAGGATCCGGCTTTATCCGGCGGTCGCGCCGATCACCTGCGCGAACTTTGAAAAGCTCGTGAAGGAAGGCTTTTACGACGGTCTGATCTTCCACCGCGTCATCAACGGCTTCATGATCCAGGGCGGCGACCCGACCGGGACCGGCATGGGCGGCTCGAAGGAGACGATCAAGGGCGAATTCAAGTCCAACGGCGTGACCAACAACCTGAGCCACACGCGCGGCACGATCTCGATGGCGCGCACGCAGGTCAAGGACAGCGCGTCCTCGCAGTTCTTCATCTGCCATCAGGATTCGACGTTCCTCGACGGCGAATACGCGGCGTTCGGCTGCGTCACCGAGGGAATGGATGTTGTGGACCGCATCGCGTCGGTCGACACGAACTACATGGACAAGCCGAAGAAGGACGTCGTGATGAAGAAGGTCACGATCATCCCCGAAAAATAATCGGACGGGCGGCGTCTTTCCGTAATGGAAGGACGCCGCCTTTTCTGAAAGGAAAGCCTATGGAAATCTACGATCAGTACGACCTTCTCGAAGTGAAGGAAAAAATCAGACGCGGCATCGAGGAAAACCGGATGGGCGGGCTTTCGCTGACGGTCCGCCGGGCGGACGGAACGCCGCTTTCCGGCGCGTCGGTGAAGCTCACGCAGACACGTCACGCCTTCCGTTTCGGCGCGAATCTGTTTCTGCTCGGCGAGATGGAGACCGAGGAGAAGAACGCGGCGTTCCGGGAGAATTTTAAGGAAATATTCAACCTCGGCGTTGTGCCGATCTACTGGGACGCGCTTGAACCGGTGCGGGGAAAGCCGCGTTTTTCGCTCGACAGCGAGCGCATCTACCGCCGTCCGCCGGTCGACCGCTGCATCGCGTTCTGCGAGGAGAACGGCATCGAGCCGAAGGCGCACTGTCTGAACTACGAGCCGTTCATCCCGGACTGGGTGAAAGAGCTTGACGAGGACGGCATCAGGCAGGCGCTCGAGGAGCGCATGGCTGCGCTGGCGGAGTGCTACGCGGACAAGATCCCGTGCTGGGAGGTCATCAACGAGATGTGCTGCGACCGCTCGGCGACCGGAACGGCACTGTACAACGACCCGGACGTGGTTGCGTGGTCGTTCAAAGCGGCGCGGAAATATTTCCCCCGAAACGAGCTGATCATCAACGAAGATCAGGGACACACGCACGGACATTTCTACGAGAAGAAGACGCAGTACCGCGACCTGATCGCAAAAGCGCTCGCGTCCGGCGCAAAGATCGACGGCGTCGGAATGCAGGGACATATGATGTGGTGCCGGAAGGAGAGCGGTCTGCCGGAGGTATCACTGGGCGTGTTCGACTGGTATCACGATCAGTTCGGTCTGCCGACGCAGGTGACGGAGGTGACGATCCCGTCGGTGTTCGACGGTGTGATCGACGAGGAGCGTCAGGCGGAGATGCTGACGAAGCTCTATTCCGCGTGGTTCTCGGCGAAGAGCAATGAAGCGATCATCTACTGGAATCTGACCGACGGCTACGCACACCGCGCAGAACCGGGCGACATGACGAAAGGCGAGAACGTCTATCGCGGCGGGCTCGTGACCTTTGACGCGAAGCGCAAGCCTGCGTACAAAGCGCTGTCGGAGCTGGTGAACCGCACGTGGCGGACGAACGCCGTTCTGACGGCGGACGAAGCCGGAAAGGTCGGACTGCGGGCGTTCTATGGTGACTACCGTGCGGAGATCTCGTGCGGCGGGCGCACGGAGGTGCGGACGTTCCGGTTCACAAAGGACAGCGGAGAAGCGAGCGTCACGCTCTGACAAGACGGTCGGTTCGGTCAGAAGCCTTCTCTGAAAACAGACATGAAAACCGCGCCGGGCGGAAGTCCGGCGCGGACGGGGAAGGATCCTGAACGCGGAACACGCTCGCGGGGATTTGTTTGATTCCGATGAGACTGATAGATCAGGATTTGAGGAGACTGTCTTATGAACATTGAAATTAAAGAGGATGGGACTTGGTTTCACGGTTCGAACCAAAAATTCTCAGTGCTGAAAAAAGGAAGCACAATAACACAGTGGCAAGCATTAGCCGAAGCTTTTTCTCATAAACCCAGTGGTTTGTCATATGAAGATAACGGAATCATCAGGCATAATGGGACTGAATACGGCTATTTATATGTTATTGATGAACCGGTTGTGGTTGGAATAGATATTTATCCGCATCCAAGAACATCCATGGATAAGAACGCGGAATTTTTGACCAAGAGAGATTTGAAAGTTAAATTGATAAAAGAATTATCAGTATAAGCCCGTCAAATTGCGGTTTGCCGAACCGAAAAAATACCCGGTGAAAAGGAAGACGGACTTCCTTTTCACCGGGTATGATTGTCTCATGCGGGAATGTGCGGTTTTCACCGCGCAGGCGCAAAGCTGTATCGCAGACCCTTCGTCCGGCGCGCCGACCGCGCCGGACGAAAACCGCGGACGAACGCGCTTTACGCGAGATCGACCGTCAGCACGGCGGAGGTCAGCGTGTCGGATTCGGCGATGAGCTTGAGCTTTCCCGCCGTCTTGCCGAGACGGATGGCGACGGTGATCGCACCGGCGCGCATACGGCGGTCGGGAAGGGTGACCGGCGTGTGGTCGCTGATGTCCGAGCCGGTCCCGATGATGCGTCCGACGGCGTTCGTGCTGAACCGGACAAAGGTCGAAGCGTCCGGCACGGGCAGACCGTTTTCATCGGCGCACGAGCAGGTGACGAGCAGGACGTCTTCTCCGTTGCAGCGTACCGTGTCGAGGTTGTCGGGCGTCAGACAGAGCTTTGCCGCTCTGCCGGACGTGATCTTTTCTTCGGAAACGATGGCTTCGCCGCCGATATAGCCGACGACCTTGATCCTGCCGGGACGGTAAGCGACCTCCCATGCGGCGTGGTCGTAGCGGTTCAGCTTCTGTCTGCCGAGGCTCTCGCCGTCAAGGAACAGCTCCGCTTCCTCACAGTTCGTGTATGCCCAGACCTTGATGATCTCGCCCTCGTGACCGGCGAAGTTCCAGTGCGGCAGCAGATGGATCATCGGCTTGTCGGACCAGTGCGACTGATTCTGCCAGAAAGCGTCCTTGCGCTGCAAATACAGGTCGATCGCGCCCGACTGCGAGCAGAGACGCGGCCAGACCGCTTCTCCGCGATGCTCGAAGGCGATCCACTGGAAGCTGCCCATCATCCATTCGCGCTCGCACATGAACTTCCATGTCATTTCGCGCGCGCCGAACCACGAGTTGGTGTTGCCGTCGTAGGCGCTGATGTAGGCGTGTTCGGGCGAATCCTCAAAGTACCAGCCGCGCGTCGTGCCGGTCGCGCAGCATTCCGAGGAGACGATCGGCTTGTCCGGATACTTTTCATGCAGCGCGTCGGTGTTCATGTTCAGATTGTAGTTGACGCCGATGATATCGCACTTTTCGTAGACGGTGCAGGCGGACAGCGTTTTGTCGTTGGCGACCATGACCGGACGGGTCTTGTCGAGCTTCTTGACCTCGCAGACCAGCGTTTCGGCGATGCGCGCGCCGTATTCGGTGATAAAGCTCGGCTCCTCGTTGCCGACCGACCACATGATGATCGACGGATGGTTCCGGTCGCGGCGGATCAGCGTCCGAAGCTGATCTTTTCCGTCGGCGGAGCTTGCGAACCAGCGGGTCTCGTCCATGACCATGATGCCGAGCCGGTCAAGATCGTCCATAAAGGATTCGGGCTGCGGATAGTGCGAGCAGCGGTAGGCGTTCGCGCCCATTTCCTTGATCATGCCCGCCTTGTAGGACAGAATGTTCTTGGGGACCGCCTTGCCGGTCAGACCGAAGTCGCCGTGTCCGCATACGCCCTTGATCTTCAGATGACGGTCGTTGAGGAAGAAGCCGTGCGCCGCGTCGAAGCGGAGCGTGCGGAAGCCGAAGGTCGTCGTCTGACGGTCAAGCGGCGTTTCGCCGTCGTAAACGGTCGTCACGCAGGTATAGAGATTGGGGTCGTCAACGTCCCACAGCGCGGGCGACGAGACGGTGTATTCCGCGCGAAGCGTGACGTTCTCACGTGCGGGAAGCTGAGCGGACGCTTCGCCGTCTGCGATGACCGTGCCGTCGGCGGATTTAAGCTCGGTGACGACGCGGACCGTTTCGTCGGTGAAGACATTGTTCCGAAGCTCGGTCTCGACCGGGACGGTCCAGCTGCCATCTTCGTTCTTCTTCGGCGCGATATAGACGCCGAAACGTTCGACGGCCGCCTTTTCGCTCTTTTCCAGCCATACATTGCGGTAGATGCCCGCGCCGCTGTACCACCATCCCTCAGCAAGACCGGGAATGACATGAACGGCCAGCACGTTGTCAACGTCGAAGCGGACGTAATCGGTGATATCGACCTCGAATGGAACGAAGCCCGAACGGTTGTCGAACAGCGGACAGCCGTTGAAGAAGACCTCGCAGTGATCGGTCACGCCCTCGAAATAGAGGACGAGCCGCTTCGCTTCATCGTCGCGGGTGAACTTCATGTGGCGGCGGTACCACGCGGGATGGTAGTCGAAGAAGCCGAGCGCGTTGTTGAGCTTTTCCTGCGGCTCCTGCGAAATGATGTAGTCGTGCGGCAGAAGGACGCGCTCCCAGCGTTCGGTCGTGAGGACGCGGTTCGGCTGACCGCTGTAATCGTCGGGCGTATCGGGATAATTGATCGCGGCGGGACCGCTGCGGCAGCGTTCGGTCTTCGCCTGCGAGTAGGCGGGACCCTTCCATGTATAGGTCGGCTGTGCGATGTCGCCGTCGTGGAACAGCCAGCCCTCGTTCAGTTTGATTCTTTCATTCATGAGAGGCACTCCTTTGAAAATAATTTTCATCATTAGCATACCACAGTTTTCCCGTTTTGTCAAGGATGAAAACAACCGGCAGGACGAAAACGTCCGTACCGCGCGCTCAACGTATATTGCCCGCGTCCGCCGCGCTGTCCTAATTTGCATTCCGTCCTGCAAAACAAACACCGTCCGGAAAGCGGCAGCTTTCCGGACGGTGTTCCTATTCGATCAGCATTATATTCCGGGGATCAGTCGCCCAGCTCGTCGATCATCTTCTTCATCGCCGCGATCGAAGCATCCTTGCCGGACGCCAGCAGAGACGCATAACCCGAATCCGCCTGCATGACCGCCTTGCGGATGTTCGCGCCGAGTCCGCCCCAGTTGTACACGAAACCGGCGTCGTAGACGATGTTCTCGTCGGCGATATACATCATCTCGATGGATTCCTCGTCGCGCGCGTACTTGCTCTCCATGCAGGTGTGATAGTAAGCGTCGATGATGTCGGAGGATTCCGAACCGAGCGCTTCCAGCACGAAGCCGAGCTTTTCAGGGTCGCCCGCCGTGACCGGAACGAACATATAGGGCGAGCTTAAGCTGCGGTAGCCGTAGTATTTGTCCTGCTTTTCGTCGAGCTTTGCCAGCGGCAGAAGTCCGATCTCGATGGTGATGTCGCGGTAATTGCGGCGTGCGAACGACAGGACCGCCGTCTGGAACAGCACCTGCTTGTTCTGGATCAGATTGATGACGGCGGCGGTGTCGGTGCCGAAGAACGACCAGTCGAAGCACTGGGTCTTGTCGCTGATGACCTCGTTGTACTTTTCAAACACCTGATAAGCGCGTTCGCTGTCGCCCACGAAGCCGAAATAAGGATCGTCCTTCTTCGGCGCTTCATACAGGTAAGCGCCGCTTCCCGCGAAATACGGCTCGACCGCCGCGTTGTCGACGAACAGAAGACCATAGCGGTCCTTTTCGTCGTTCACGCCGTCCGCGTTGAGGTCGGCGGCGACCACGCGCATACATTCCTTCATCTTGTCGAGCGTCCAGTTCCCGGCGCGGGTGACTTCATAGAGGTTTTCGATCTTGAAATCCTCAGCCAGCGCACGGTTGTACATCGTGATATAGGTCGTATCGTTGTTGGACAGCATGATATCGCCGTTCATGACGCAGATCTTGCCGCCGATGGTCAGGTCGCGGATGACGTTCTTGTCCCAGTAGTTCTTGCCGAGGTTGATGTTCGGGATCTCATTGAAATCCATGAAATTGCCGGTGTACGCCTTGCCGGTGTTCGACAGGACCGACAGCATGAGATCGTACACGTCGTCGCCCGCCATGATCGACTTGTTGACGTCGTTGAACGGGTCGGCGGAGGTGATGGTTTCTTCAATGCTGAAGTTGTACTTTTCACCGACGGTCAGATTGCGGCGGAAGAAAGCGTCGTTCAGCACCTCGCCGTTCTCGCTTTCGGGAGCGAAGGTATTGAGCGCCCACTTGATCGCTTCCTGCTCCTGACGGGCGACGCGCAGGGTGTAGCCGCCGAGGTCGAAGCTCGCGGGCAGGTCGGAGACGCTGTTCGGGTCGACGGTGGTCTCAGACGCGGCGATGTCGGCGGCGGACGTGTCGTCAGCGCCGGACGGGGTGCCTGCCGCTTCTCCGCAGGCGACGGCGGAGAAGGCGAGAAGGAGAGACAGAAAAACGGAGGTCAGACGGATCGATTTTTTCATGATGGAATCTCCTTGTTAAATTTGTCTGTTCCGGCGCGGGAAAAAGACGGAACGCCGGACAGCGCTTCATCCTCTCTATTGTAGCATATCGCGCGCCGGGATGCAAGATACTATCTCGGAAATTTTTTGGACAAAATCGTACTTTTTCAGAGAATGCGTTGACAAGACAGGCGGGATGTGCTATAATTCATACCCGGAATCATGTTTTTTCGGCTCATGTCGGACGCTTTGGCGGAAAGGGGGACTTGGACAAAATGGGACAGCCGATCGAGAAAATGAAAAGAATGGAGATCGAACTGTGGCGGGTGCTTTACCGTTTCTGCCCGGATCCGGTCTACGTCAACCCGTCGCGGGACTCGGACTGCTTCGCCTATTATACGCACGGCGGACACCGCTTCACCTTTGCGGATCAGGTCATCACCGCTCACGCGGACGACGTGGTGTATCTGCCCGCCGGTTCCGCCTATACCAACGAGGTGCTGGATGAGAACACCGAGTACTATCAGGTGGATTTCAAAATGTTCCAGGGCGGGGAATATCATCCCCTCCAGACCGGCGCGCGCATCATCCGTCCGCCGGAATCCGACGCTTTTCTGCCGCTTGTGAAGGAGCTGTACGACGAGTTTTCCTCGGCGATGCGCTCCGTTTATACCTGTTCGGGCATCCTGCTGCGGCTTGTCGGAGAGTTTCACCGGGTGGAGAGCGAGCATCTGCTGCGTCAGACCGGCGTGACCCGCATCATGAAAAGCGTTGCCTATTTACAGGAGCATTATTCATGCGACACCTCGCTTGATGAGCTGGCGCAGATGGCGAACACCTGCCCGTCCAACCTCGAAAAGGTGTTCCGCAAATGCTACGGCACGACTCCCATCGCCTACCGCAATCAGCTCCGCGTCAACCGCGCAAAGCAGCTGCTGGACGGCGGACTGTCCATCGGCGAGACGGCGGAAAAGGTCGGATTTGCAGACCTCTGTTATTTTTCGCGCGTGTTCAAGCGCGCCACCGGCATCACGCCCGGCGAATACATCCGCGGCGGGCGCGGGAACTGACGCCCGGTCGGCTGTACGCCCGTTCTGTACGGTTCGGACAGCCGCTTCACCCGTGAACCGTCCCTCTGGGCGCTTTACGGCATTCTCACGGAAACCGTTCTGCACGGCTCTCTTTCATAAAGGAATCATCTCTCATGTCACCTCTTTTTCAGTTTCTTTACGTTCTTCTGCTGGTGGTGTTTGCCTGCGCCAAGGTCACGCTTCAGGGCGCGGGAAGCCGCCGCTGTATCCGCACGGCAGGGGACAGTATGCTGTTCAACGCCGCTCAGTGCGGTTTTATGGCGCTTTTTCTGTGGCTGCTGTTCGGCTTCGGCGGAGCGGACGGTACGACGGTCCTGTGGGCGCTCGCGGTCAGCTCGATGTCGGTGGCGTTTCAGATCATCTACGCCATCGCGCTTCGGGAAGGACCGGTCTCGCTGACCGTCGTCATCGTCAATTTCAACGTCTTCCTCACGACCGTTTTCAGCGCGCTCGTCTTTCACGAATCGCTCCATGTGTCCCAGCTGATCGGCGTTCTGCTTCTCGTACTGTCCATGCTGCTCAGCGTGAAAAACGAGCCGGGCGGGAAGAAGATCAGCAGGAAATGGGTGATCCTGACGATCGCCTCGCTGATCGCCTGCGGCACGGCAAACAATCTCCAGAAGTATTACAGCGTGACCTACGACGCCGGCGAGGGGATGGAGGCTTCCACCTTCCTTGTCTGCGTGTACGGCATCGGCATGGTTCTGGCTGCCGCCGCATGGAGCGTGAAGGCGTTCCTGCCGCCGAAGGACGAGCGCAGACCCTTCCGCGTCGGCGCGAAATTCGTCCTGCCCTTTGCCGCGGCGATCGGTCTGATCCTGAGCATTTATCAGAAGCTCTTAATGCGCGCGCTGATGGTCATCGACGGCACGTTCCTGTTTCCGACCTACGCCGGTTCACAGTCTCTGGCGATGAGCTTCATAGGCGTGCTGTTCTTCCACGACAGGCTGACGAAGCGTCAGTGGATGGGCGTCCTGTGCGGCGTTCTGTCGGTCGTCTGCATGAATCTCCGGTTCGGTCCGGCGCTCGGATGAGCCGGCCATAACAACAGACCACCCGGCTGAAAGGATTCCTTTCAGCCGGGTGGTCCTGCTTTGGGATGGTTCAGATGGTGATCTCAAGCCCGTCATATGCGACGTTCATGCCGTCGCGCGCGGCGATCTCGACCGTTTCGTCGTGCGGAGCGTGCAGGCTCGGCGCGAGGTGCGACAGCCAGATCTTCGTGTCGTCGTTGATGATGCCGACCGTTTTGAGAGAGGGAAGCATCAGCCGGAGCATCGGGAAGCTGTTGTGCTCCGCCATGCGGTGGTCGCCCACATAGTCGCCGACCGTTGCGTCCAGCACGGCAAGCGTCAGCCCGGCTTTTTTCAGATAGAGGTAGGTCCCGTTCCGGAACCAGCCGCCGTCAAGCCCATAAAAGAGCTTTTTGCCGTTCTCCTCGATTAAGGGGTGCTGCGGGCAGGCTCTTTCCTCGTGATTCGCGGGCAGACCGGTCACGGTGTACGGACCGATCTCATAGGACTGATACGGTTCCATCGGGATGAACTCGACGTTCGGGATCGGCGCGGGCTTCGCGTCGGCGCGAAGGTAAAGCGGGAGCGGTTCGCTTCTGCCCTCTGCCAGAGCCGCGAGCGTCGACGGCTGGAAGTGGTCGCCGTGCAGATGGGTCAGAAGCACGCGGTCGATCTGTCCGTATTCGATCCCGGCAACATGCAGAGAATTTAAGCAGGACGGTCCGCAGTCGATCAGCGTATGCCCGTCGAGCAGAGCCGAGGAATTGCGGCGGACGTTCTTGTCAAATCGGTCGGCAAGGTCGGTCTGGAAGCGCGGAGAGACCCCGGCGGCGTTGGTCCCTAAAAAAAGCAGTTTTTCCATATGATCACTTCCTGTCGGTCAGACAGTCCGCGCCGTAGCGGGCGGCGAGGATGCTGCGCATCACCTTGACGGCGAACTTTCCGGTCTCGACCGCCATATCGCGTCCGAAACAGCTTAAATTCAGCTCCATGTTGTAGACGCCGTTGTAGCCCACTTCATCGAGCGCGTCGAAGACGTCCTTCCAGTCGATGGTACCGGTCATCGGGATCTTATGCTGGTCGGTCAGCGTGTCGTTGTCGTTGAGGTGCAGGACGGCGATGTTCTGTCCGCCGATGAGACGGATGACGTCGCCCGGCTTCGGATTGTTGTTGAAGCGCGTCGCCTTGTTCGAGTGACCGGTGTCGATGCAGGTGGTGAAATAGGGCGCATATTCGGTCGCCTTGATGCGGTTGTAGCCGATGAGGAATTCGCGGATGTTGCCGAAGAAGTCGCATACGCCCAGCCCGCTCGCGTCGCCGAAGGTCTCGGTCGCGATCTTCACGCCGAACTCCTTTGCGAAGGGAAGGATGCGGGTGAACATCTCGTAGTTGATGCGGTGCATCAGCTCGGGAGCGGCGTCGGCTCCCATGCAGATCGTGGTGGTCGTGTGGATGACGCAGACGGGCGCGCCGAGCGCGGCGGTGGCGAGGCAGTCAAGTCGGGCGTTCTTCACGAGCGCTTCATCCTCCTCTTCCTTGTTCATGAAGCCCTTGATGCGTCCATGGGTCTGACCGATCTCGATGCCGAGCGAGGAAGCATAGCCGCAGAGGTCGGTAAAATAGGCGGCGATCTCCTCGTCGGTCCCGGCGTAGATATTGCCGGGCTTGCGGTAATCGAAGCGGTCGGTGAGGTCGAGATCCACGGCGTCGACGCCCGCTTCCGCCGCGATGCGGAGCGCTTCGCGTTCGCCGAACATCTGCTGATATTTTCCGATGGAAAGGCTGACTTTACGTTTCATGACGGTTCTCCTTTTGAAGTGATATTAGTCGATTGTAAAACTACGTTTTACAATTGGTACTCGCGCTTATCGCCGCCGACAAAACGTTGTTTTGTCGGCTCTCCCCATATCGGCGCGAGGGCTCGCCTTAGAGGTGTTTTTATTATAACGTTTGTCATCTTAAAGCATGAAACAATCGGCTAAAGTGATATGGATCCTTTTCCATTATAGCACACTTCGCGCCGGAATGCAAGAAAAAAATGATGCTCCGCCGGTCATTTGACCGGCGGAGCGCTGTTTTATCGGAGATTGACGCTTTTTTTCATCACATAATGCGTGATGAGGTAGCAGAGAAGCGCGAGCAGAGCGGTGATGAGAAGGTAGAGGATGATGTTCACCTGTAAGTTGAACTCTCCGAGCCCGCTCCCCAGAAGGTTCAGCGGATTGTCCATGAGGTCGGACAGTGTGAAGCTGGCGGTGAGCATATAGAGATTCATGACGATCTGACCGAGGGTGTTGACTGCGAGATAGCCGACGATCGAGCCGATCAGGCGGTGCTTTCCGAAAAGCTGACCGATCGAGACCGCCGCGTAGAAGGTCAGGATGCTGAGAGCGCTGCTGATGATGAGAAACAGAACAAATTCAAGAATGAAAACGAACAGCGGCGTTTTCATCGAGCCGGAGATTATCGAGAAGAGATAGTCAAGATCTGCCATGACTTCGCCGATGAAGTCCCCGAAATCGGAGGAGACGCTGACGAGGAGCAGGGAGATACAGATCGCCGCAGTGCCGCAGTACATCCAGACCAGCGTGGGGATCAGCTTGGACAGAATGATCGACGAACGCTTCACGGGCAGCGTCAGCGTCAGGTAGCCTTCGTCGCCGTAGACGTTCTTATAAAAGCGGAAGACGGACAGTCCGAGGATCGCGGTGGACGCGGCGGCGATCAGCAGGAACCAGAACACGGTCATCAGGACCATCGGAATGGAGAAGAAATCATTGAGATCGGAGAACAGGACGAACAGACGGACCAGCCCTCCCGCCGCGATCACGGCGATGCAGATCAGGACAGGCGGGATCCACGTCGCGCGGAATTCATGCTTGAACAGTTTTCCTAACATCTGTAAACCTCCCGGAACAGTTCGTCAACGGTTTTGCCGTGCTTTTCGTGAATGGCTTTGACCGAAGCGCAGAGTGCGGCGCGTCCCTCCGACAGGAAGATCACGTCGTCCAGCACCTGCTCCACGTCATAAATGAGGTGCGTGGAGATGAGGATCGACTGTCCTTCACGGTAATCGTTCAGGATCATGCCGAGGATCACGTCGCGCGCTGCCGGGTCGACGCCGCCGAGCGGCTCGTCCAGCACATAGAGCGAAGCGCGGCGGCTCATGACCAGCGTCAGCTGAACCTTTTCGAGCGTTCCCTTCGAGAGGGTGCGCAGGCGGGCGCGCGGGTCGACCTTCAGCCGCGCGAGCATTTCGTTTGCCTTCACCCGGTCAAAATCGGCATAGAAATCGCTGAAATAGTCGATCATGTCACAGGCGCGGCTCGATAAGGGGAGATAATTCCGTTCCGGCAGATAGGAGACGAGCTTCGCGGTTTCGATGGAAGGCTCATTGCCGAGGATCCGGACCGAGCCGCCGTTCGGCACGAGCAGACCGTTTATCAGTTTCAGAATGGTGGTCTTGCCGCAGCCGTTCGGACCGAGCAGACCGACGATGCCGCCGCGGCGGACCGTGAAGCTGATCTCGTTCAGCACACGTTTGGAACCGTAGCTTTTGACCACATGGTCGAATTCAAGAAGCGGAATGTCGTCCGCGGAAGCGTCCGGCGCGGAGAAAACATTCGTCGCGGGCGAAGCGTTCAGCACTGGGGAAACGTCCGGCGCGGAGAAAACATTCGTTACAGGGGAAGCGTCCGGCGCGGGGGAAGCGTCCGGCGCGGGGGAAACATCCGGTACAGGGGAAACATCCGGTGCAGGGGAAGCGTCCGGTACAGGCGAAACGTCTGCCGAAGGGGAAGCGTCCGTCACGGGCGAAGAACCGGAGCCGGGCGTAAATTCGTTTTCATTCATGGGGCGGAATTCCTTTCTCAGGTGTATTTTACGGCATAGAGCCGGCTCTGACCGAAGCCGTCCGCCGCAAGCGGCTTGCCGAACAGCTCGGTCAGCTCCAAACCGTCCGGTACGAGCGGTGTGAAGCCGCTCTCATCGGCGGAATGGAGGAACAGATAACCGCCGCAGGCATAGACCACCGCGTCGCGGTCTGCGTACAGATGCACGCCCGCCGATTTTAGGAACGTGCGGAGGTCGGCAGACGTCATGCCCGCGTTGCCGGAGGTGACGGTCAGGCAGGCGATTTTTTCCTTTGCGTCGGCGATCGCCGCCGTCATACGGGGCGTTTCGCACGGGACAAGGAAGATCGCGGCTTTATAACGGTCGGAGACGTCGGGATAGTCGTCGATCAGGTAGACGTCATAGGGTGCGCCCATCCATCCGAGCGTTTTGCGGAAGCGGTAGCAGACCGCGTGCGCGGGCGACCCGAAGGATTTCAGACCCGCATAGGCGCGCTCGTCGACGAAGACGGCGGTCTCGGCGCGGCTCGAACGGTCCTTGGTCAGGGATTCCTCCGCGATCTCACGGACGCGGCGCATGAGATTCATATAGCGCTCGTTTGCGTACCAGCCGCC
The DNA here is from genome assembly GCA_045600005.1 of Eubacteriales bacterium. Taxonomy (GTDB): domain Bacteria; phylum Bacillota; class Clostridia; order Oscillospirales; family CAG-272; genus Flemingiibacterium. Next base: position 28,288 of record JAZRXB010000194.1, read on the forward strand.
CCACATATCGAACCACCACGACGCATAGCCGTGCGTCAGCGCGCGGGCAAAGTGCATTTTGATGATCTCAAGCGATTTTTCCTCGTCCGGACCGAACCAGATCGGGGAATTGTAGTGCGGGAGCGGATTCGGCGCGCGGCTGAGAGACGTGCGGGTGTCGTTTTCGGCAAAGTAGAGCTTGCCGTGACGTTTGAGCGTGTCCACGGGGAGCATACAGGCGTGGTCCTGCCCGACCGGACGGCAGTCGGCGTAGGAGACCGGCGAGCAAATGAAATCGACGTCGGGAGAATCGAGCAGGACGCGGAGCGCGTGGTGGCAGGATTCGCGTCCGACGCATTCGAGCGTGTAGCCGTAGAAGCTGCCGACGATCAGCCGCCGTCCGGTCTTTTCCTTCGTGAACGCGGCGAGCTGACAGATGCGGTCCGCCGTTATTTCCGACAGGAAGGCGTAATATTCCGTCTCAGTCCCGTCGAGATGACGTTCGGCGCAGTACCGGGCGAAGGCTTCGCGGGAACGTTTTCCGACCGAGCCGGCCTGATCGAATGAGAACCATTCCTCTGTGTTGCCGTTTGCGATCTGGTAGCCGACGATGCGGTCATGATAGGAGGAGGCTTCGATGTGGTCGATGAACGCTCCGAGCATACGCTTCGTTTCTTCAAGCCATGCATCGGAGGAGAAGCAGGCGCGCGGCGCGGGCGAAGCGGCGGGCATCGTGTCGCACAGCTCGTCGGGGTGCGCAGTCTCCCATTTTTTCGTCATTGCCGTGTTGACGCGCGGGAAGATCATCGCGTCGGGGCAGGCTTCAAGGAGCTGTCCGATCAGGCGGTCGGCGATCGGGAAGTCCGGCTCGTCCGGGTCGAAGATCCCCTTTGAAAAAGGCGGGATCTGCGAGACCTCGTTGATCGGACGCTCCGCGAAATAGATCGGCACGGAGAAGAGCCGGTATCCCGCATCGGCGAAATCGGCATAACGGTTCAGGTCGGTATAGTAGGTGATATACGCGGTTTCGGCGGTTGGTTTTCCGTTCACAAAAAGCGTCGGAACGCCGCCGAGCGTCCGGATATCGGAGGTTATCATGATGAGAATTCCTTTCTGTCGGAAGAATTTGTCGATTGTAAAACTTCGTTTTACAATCGATACTCGCGCTTATCGTTGCCGACAAAACTTGTTTTGGCGGCTCTCCCCATAATTTCGGCGCGAGGGCTCGCCTTAGAGGTGTTTTTATGTCGGCAAAGCCGACATAAAAACGGATTTTATTATAACGTTTGTCATCTTAAAGCATTAACGATCGACTAGTCGGAAGAATCAGAAGGAGCCTCGGCACTGATGTGCAAAGGCTCCCGGTTTCACGATATGGCTGCCAGCTTGACGAGATGAACACACTGGTTTTTATAACCGTTCAGCGTGGCGTAAAACTGCGGCGAGATGAGCGTGATCCGATATTTCCCGTTCTTCATCAGATCGACGCCTTCCACATTGTAGCGAACGCCTCCGCAGAGAATCTGCACATAGGTCGTCTTGTTGAACATACTTCGGCTGGCGCGGAGTTTTTTGATGACTTCGTCGGTCAGCACGATGTTGTCGATGTCGATGGTCTCGGCATTCATCCGGTTGGGTCGTTTGGTCATTTCCGAAATGGTCAGAACATTGTGCGGTACAGTTGTTTTCATACCTGTCTACCCTTCTCATGGAAACGCCGCGGAAACGGCGCTTCAGTTTGAAAAACCTGTCCTCGTCGCTGTTTGATTGTCAAAGGAGACCGGACGGTCAGAACCGTCCGCCGTTCGGTGATCGCTTTCACCGAATACAATGTTATTATAGCATAGTGAGAACCGGCTGTCAAGTCCCTGAAAGCGAAATTCACAGAGATTCGGACATATTTTGCTTTTTTGTTTACAAAATGCCGGAAATTCGGACCTCATAGTGGGATCGGGAAACGGCGGGACGCATGTGTCCGGCGGTTTTCGGACGGTCTGTTCATTCTATGCCGGCCGGCGCCGGCATAGACCGGCGGGACGTTCCATGAAAAACAGCGCCGTTCCGCCATAGGGCG
>JAZRXB010000195.1:0-13869 GCA_045600005.1 Eubacteriales bacterium
CTTGAGCGCGATGTCGTAGAACGTGGGGATGACCTGCTTGTAGCTCTCGGCGCAGAGCGCTTCGGTGACGATGGCGGTCATTTCAACGTCCTTAACGTCCTTCGGAATTAAGAACAGCGAGAACTCGTCAAGCGAGGTCGCGCGATAATCCTTCTGCTTGGAATCATACTTCGGGTAGGGGATGATGCCGAAATCGGCGTCCATGCCGCGCAGATTCTCGGACGCGCCGAGCGTGGTGGTGAAGAAGATGCCGCGTCCTTCGGCGAAGGCGTCGGCGAGCTGTTTGCGTCCCGTGTCGCCGCCGGTAGCCGGGAAGAGGACGCTGCCGCTCTCATGGATGTAGGCGTTCAGCTTGGTGACGATCTCAACGGTACGCTCGTTCTTGTATACGATGGTCGGATAGCCGTCCGCTCCCTTTTCGCAGACGTGAAGCTCGAAGGCTTCCTTCATGTTGTCGACCTCGGTGTCGCGCATACAGAGCAGACCGTACATATCGCCCTCGGTCTTGGCGGCGTCGCCGTCAACGTCCTGATAGACGTCCTTCGTGAACGAGATGAGCTTGTCGAACGTCCAGTCGCCGCTGCGGACGACGCCGTAGATATCGCCGAGCTTGTAGTCTTCGGCAAGCTGCTTGTTGAAGAAGAAGCAGGTCATGCCCTTCCACAGTGCCAGCGAGATATCGCCCGTGACCATGTAGGACTTCTTATTGATCGTCAGCTCCTCGGCGACGGTCTCAGACCACCACGGCTTGGTGAAATCGACATGATCGACCTCTGCCCAGTTGGCGAAAATGCCGGTCGAAACGAGCGCCGGGATCGTCGCCGCGTAACCGGCGACCAGATCGAACGCGCCGTCGCCCGCCATGACCGAAGAATTCAGCATGGTGTTCCATTCGGTCGCTTCGGTGCCCCAGCCGCAGGCGACCGGGTGGGTCTTGATCTCGAGGTTGAAGCGGTCGCCGACGGTACGGTTGCGCTTGTAGATCGAGTCGTTGATGAGGTCGCCGTTTTCTTCCTCGGCGGCGAACTCATAGTCGTACTTCGTGCGGTCGAGGATGATGAAGGTCTTTCCGCCGTAGTCCTTGGAGGGAAGATCGTCCGCAACGGCGGCGCGGCCGGTCAGCGGTTCGGTCGTCTCGCCGGAAACGTCCGCCGCGGTGGTGTCGTTTCCTGCCGCGGGCGTTTCGCCGCAGGCGACCGTTCCGGTCAGCAGCGCGCAGAGAAGAAGAACGGAAATCATGTTTTTATTCATTATGTATTGATGCCTCCTGTTGTTGTTTTGAAAAGCCGCCCTGTCGGACGGCGGCTTTTCTGACTGTTATTTATTATAACATATTATGCGGGAAAAGTAAAGGCGTTTTCCTAATGTTTCCTGCGATTATTTCAAAAAAACAAACCGGAGATCAGCCGTTCACGATCTTCACGATGAGACCGGGCTCGGAGGTGTCGCCCTCGTGATTGCCCATCTGACCGATCTCGGAAATGAGCGCGCCGGGAAGCGTGACTCTGCCGTCTTCGATCTCGCAGTGCGCGGTCACGTCGAAGGCGCTGCCGCAGAGAAGGTCCTGCGCATAGATCCGGGAATTCGGCTTCACCGCGGTCGATTCGAGCGTCAGGGAGCCGTAATAGCCGAACACGCCGATGAGCGAAGCGTCCTTCACGTTCTGCTTCACCTTGCAGATCGGCGTGAAATAACGGCGGGTCTGTGTGCGGGCGAGCGTCGCGATCGAAGCCGCGCCGCAGGGATGGAGCGCCGATACGAGGAAGGGAACATAGCCCTCCGCGTCCGGCTCGGCTTCGGCAGGAGACAGTCCGCGGCTGATGCGGGCGGGACCGGTGCGCTCGATGTGGTCGCCGTCGCGGTATTTCCACCACGCTTCGATCTCGCGCGCCTGTTCCGCGACGTCCCAGCAGTCGGTCATTTTGTTTTCGTCGATGAAGGTCTCCCTGCCGTTGCAGGAGAACGCGGGCGCGATGCGGTGCCAGCGGACGGTGCGCGTCACCTCGTCGGTCTTGGTCTTGAGATTGCGGTGGAGCGCCGGGAAGGACGGGTCGGGTCTGCCGTCGGGCAGAGGACCGCGCATATCGTGACGCGTGACGTCGATGGCGCAGCCGAGCGCGGCGGCGGTGTACACCTCGTCCATGCAGTTGATGTAGCCGAGATGACCGGGCGCCGCGTCGTAGGCGAAGTCGACCGACAGCTTTTCAAGCGTGATCGGGATGGCGAGCAGCGTGAAAACGTCGTAGGTGCGGAAGCTGTCGGCGTAGGGGATGAGGTCGGGGATCATCGCCTGCTCCGCGATGAGGTTCGGCGCGTACTTAAAGCGCAGCTCGGTGATGAGACTGCGGACTTCGCGCTTTTTGCAGTCGCGTCCCCAGTCGATCTTCCAGTATTTCCAACCGGCGTAGTCCGACCACTTTAAGCGTTCGGTCCAGTAGTCCTCGTGGCTGATCTCGTCGTTGTAGATCTTCGCGCGCTCGATGCAGATCCAGCCGCCCAGACCCTTCCAGCCGCAGGAGACGAACTTTTCGGCGAGCGCCTTCATCGCGTCCTGATTGGAAACGCCGTCCTTCACAAAGGACGGGAACTTGCTCTTGGCGAGGATCTGACTGCCGTACCACGGGTCCTTGTCCTTTAAGCCGCCGACCGGCACGTCCCAGCAGTCGTCCATGACGAAGATGAGGTCGCGGCGTGCGTCCTTGTAGAGGTGGTTCGCCCAGCCGGAGCCGACCCTGCGGTCTGCCGCTTCGTCGCCGCTGCCGAAGATGACGTCCTCGGTCAGACAGTCGCGCTGACCCTGCGGACCGGCGTTATTGCAGTGGTAGAGCTGTACCTGCCACGAGCAGAAATAGTCGGGCGAGGTATTCACGGTGTCGGGTACGAGATTCACGTTCGTGAGAGGGGATTTTTCGATGTACATGACGGCACTTCCTTTTCTGATAATAATGGATGCTTTTTCACCATTATAACAGCAGACAGGGTATTTGTATATGGCTTTTTTTAGCCTTTATATGGAAAAATGTATCTTTTTTCTTGACATCGGCGCGGGCACGGGTTATAATAGGGAAAAATGTGACGGGAGGAGAGAAATGTCTTATTCTCTGAATATCCTTGAGCATATGGAATTCCTCGCCCGGACCGGGACGGATGCGTCGGACGCGCGGCTGTTTATCGACGAGGTGGGACATTCAAAGCCTTACGGCGGCAAACGGGTCGCCGTCCGGACGAAAAACTACCATCTGCATTATTTTGCCGGCGGAAAGGGAACCTTTAACGGTACGGAGATCGAAACGGGAGACGTGTTCCTCGTCCGTCCGGGCGACTGGTATGAGGAGACCGCAGACCGGGACGACCCGTTCGAGCAGTACTGGATCAACTTTGACGGCAGCGAAGCACCGGGTCTGCTCGAACGGGCGGGGATCCCGGATGAAGCGCACCGGTTCCGCATCGACAGCCCGGAGCTTGCCGCCGGATTCTTCCGGGAAGCGCTGACCGGAGACGTCCGGCTGACCGGGAATCCGCTGTATCTCGCCGGACTTCTGTTACGTCTGCTGGCTCTGCACGGAAAAAGCGCGGAGGAGGAGGAAAGCGGCTACGCGAAAAAGGTCTGCGAGCTGATCCGAAAGCGGTACCGGGAGCCGCTCCGAGCCGGGGAGCTGGCGGCGGAGGTCGGTCTGTCGCCGAAATATCTGAGCCGGGTCTTCCGCCGCGAGACCGGAAAGACGCTTCCGTCCTGTCTCACGCAGGTCCGGCTCGACGCGGCGCGGCTTCTGCTGACGCACACCGACTGGAGCATCGACAAGATCGCGCGCGAGGTCGGATACGGCGACCCGCTGTATTTCTCGAAGGTGTTCGCCCGTCAGTACGGTCTGTCGCCGGGACGGTGGCGGAAGAACGAGTCCGGCTGAGAACGTCCGCCGGAAAGCCGGACAGCGCCGGGGCAGAGCATGACATTTCAAATCGTACCTGCGCGCATTTATGAGGAAAACGTCATGTTTCGCGTATTTTCACGCGCAAAGCGGCGGCTCCGCGCTTTCATGTGAAAAGCCGTTCCGCGCGTTCTCGTGCATGAAAAGCCGTTCCGCGTGTTTTCGTGCATGAAAAGCCGTTCCGCGCGTTTTCATGTATAAAAGGCCGTTCCGCGCGTTTTCATGTATAAAAGGTCGTTCCGCGTGTTTTCATGTATAAAAGGCGGCTCCGCGCGTTCTCGTGCATGAAAAGCCGTTCCGCGTGTTTTCGTGCATGAAAAGCCGTTCCGCGTGTTTTCGTGCATGAAAAGCCGTTCCGCGCGTTTTCATGTATAAAAGACCGATCCCGCGCGGTTTCGCGCGGGATCGGTTTTCCGCTTAATTCAGGCTGATGCTTCTGATTTTTCCGCGCACGCCGAGCAGAACGCCCGGCGCGACCGACAGCTCGTCTATGCCGAGACGGAGCAGCGGCTCGGTCATCTCCGGGTCCGCCGCCAGCTCGCCGCATACGCCGCACCAGACGCCGTGCGCATGGGCGTTTTTCACCGCCGTGCCGATCAATGACAGTACGGCGGGGTGATGCGGGTCGACATATCGTTCGAGCCGCGCGTTCTGACGGTCCGCCGCCAGCGTGTACTGGGTCAGATCGTTCGTGCCGACGCTGAAAAAATCGGCTTCGGCGGCAAGCTCTCCGCTGATGAGCGCGGCGGCGGGCGTTTCGATCATGACGCCGAGCTTCATGTCGGGGTCGAAGGCGATCCCCGCGCTTCTTAGCTGTTCCTGCACCTCGCGGAGCAGACGCTTCGCTTCGCGCAGCTCCCAGAGCGACGCGACCATCGGCAGCATGACCGCCAGATTTCCGTAGGCGCTGGCGCGGCAGAGCGCACGGAGCTGCGTGCGGAAAACGGCGGGACGGTCGAGACAGATGCGTATCGCCCGCCAGCCGAGCGCCGGATTTTCCTCGTCCGGGAGATCGAAGTAGCCGATCTTCTTGTCCGCGCCGATATCGAACGTGCGGATGATGACCTGTCTGCCCGCCATGTTTTCGACTGCCGCCCGGTATACGGCGAACTGCCGGTCCTCGGCGGGATAGTCGGGCGATTCGAGATAGAGAAATTCGCTTCGGAACAGCCCCACGCCGTCCGCGTCGCATTTCAGCGCGGCGGCGATATCGGCAAGGGAGCCGACGTTGGCGCAGAGCTTGATCTTTCTGCCGTCGAGCGTGACGGTCGGCTTGCCTTTCAGTTCTTCTTCGAGACGGCGGGCGTTCTCCTGACCGGCGATCTTCCGTCCGGCTTCGGCGAGCGCTTCGCGGTCCGGGTCGATGACGAGCGTTCCGGAAGTGCCGTCCACGACAGCGTAACGCCCGTCATATTCCTCTTTCAGCTCGCCGCCCGCTCCGATCAGAGCGGGGATCGACATCGTGCGCGCCAGGATCGCCGTGTGCGACTGGGACGAGCCCTCGCGCATGACGAACGCCGCGACCGCGTTCCGGTCGAGCCGGACGGTCTCGCTCGGCGAGAGATCGTCGGCGCAGATGATGCTTCCGGCGGCAGGCGGCTGTTCGGGTTCCTCGCCGTTCAGGATCGAGACGAGCCGGTCGGTGACGTCGGTCACGTCGGCGGCTCGGGCGCGCATATAGCCGTCGTCCATCGCGGCGAACATGGCGGAGAAGTTTTCTCCCGCGGACGCGGCGGCACAGGCGGCGCAGACCTTCTGCGTGCGGATGATGTTTTCGACCGAACCGGTGAGATCCTCGTCCTCCAGCATCATGCGGTGTACGTCGAAGATCGCCGCGCCCGATTCGCCTACCTCGACGAGCGCCTTTTCATAGAGCGCATCGAGCTGACGGCGCGCTTCGCCGACCGCTTCCCGGAAGCGCGCGCATTCGGCGTCCGCGTCCTCGATATGGGTGCGGCGGCAGACTGCCGGCTTTTTGTTCCGGAAATGCAGGACGCCGACCGCCGTACCCGCGCTGACGCCCTTTGCGTTCAGTGTGACCATCAGAGCGACGCGCGGAAGAAGTCTTCCAGCTCGGCGGCTGCGCTCGTCTCGTCCGAGCCGTCGCAGCGGACGGTGATGCGGTCGCCGCATTTCACGCCGAGTCCCATCAGAGCGAAGAGCTTTTTCGCGTTCGCGGAGCGGCCGCCGAGCGCGACCGAGATATCGCAGGAGTAGCCGCCCGCCTTTTTGACGAGCTGACCGGCGGGACGCGCGTGGATGCCGACCGGGTCGGTCACGGTATAATCGAATTCAGTCATGATGCTTCCTCATTTCTTTCAGCTGCCTGCAAACTTTGTTTGCAGGCGTTTTATGGTCTGCGGTTCACAGGACCGCGCCGTTTGTGGCGATGACGTTCTGATACCAGTAGAACGAATCCTTGCGGCGGCGTTCGAGCGTTCCCGAACCGTCGTCGTTCCGGTCGACGCAGATGAAGCCGTAGCGCTTTTTCATTTCGCCGGTGGAGGCGCTGACCAGATCGATCGGCGCCCACATCGTATAGCCGATGAGATCAACGCCGTCGCGGATGGCTTCGCCGAGCTGTTCGATGTGGCGGCGGAGGTATTCGATGCGGTAGGGGTCGTGGATCGAACCGTCCGCTTCAACGGTATCGGACGCGCCGAGTCCGTTCTCGACGACCATCAGCGGGACGCCGTAGCGGTCCCAGAGACGGTTTAAGACGATGCGCAGACCCACCGGGTCGATCTGCCAGCCCCAGTCGGAGGTCTCAAGATGCGGGTTGACGAGTCCTCCCGCAATGTTGCCCTCGCCGGTCTGCGCACCCTCGGCATGACCGACGCAGAAGGACATATAATAGCTGAAGCTGAGAAAATCGACGGTCCCGTTTTTCAGGGTCTCGGCTTCGCCGGGTCGCAGATCGAGCGAGACGTTCTTTTCCTCAAACAGGCGTCCGGCGTAGGAGGGATATTCGCCGCGCACGCAGACGTCGCTGACGAGAAGGTTGTGCGCGCGGTCATAGGAGAGCGCGGTCATCTGATTATCGGGCGCGCAGTCGATGGGATAGGCGCAGAGGTAGGCGAGCATACAGCCGACCTGATTGTCCGGGTCGGTCTCGTGTGCGTCGCGGACAGCGGCGGCAGACGCGACGAGCTGGTTGTGCAGTGCGTTCATGCGGACGTCGGCGGTGTTTTCGCTCTCGGAGAGGATCATGCCCTCGCTCATATACGCGCCGAAGGGGATCGTACCGGCATTGACTTCATTAAACGTGATCCAGCGGCGGACGCGGTCCCTGAAATGCCGGAACAGAGTACGGGCATAGGTCCGGTAGAACCCGATCAGCTCCTTGTTTTTCCATCCGCCGTACCTTGTGACGAGGTTCATGGGCATTTCGTAGTGCGAGATCGTGACGAGCGGTTCGATGCCGAAGCGCTCCAGCTCGTCGAGCAGGCTGTCATAGAAGGCGAGTCCGGCGGGATTCGGTTCGGTCTCGTCGCCCATCGGGAAGATACGCGACCACGCGACCGAGAAACGGAACACCCTGAAGCCCATTTCGGCAAACAGGCGGATATCGTCCCGAAAACGGTGATAGAAGTCGATCCCTTCATGATTCGGATAGTATGCGCCGTCTTCGAGTTCAGGCGTGACGCGCCGGGGAACGGTGCGGCTTCCGGCGGTATAATGATCGGCAAGGGAGGGACCTTTTCCGTCGAGGTCCCACGCCCCCTCGCACTGGTTGGCGGCGACGGCGCCGCCCCAGAGAAAATGGTCGGGAAATTTCATGGTTTTCCTCCGATTTGAGTTCAGTTGGATGTGAAACGGCGGGACGGGAAGACGGCGGCTCCGAACGGCGATCGGACGGCGGGAAAACAGGCGAAGTCTGTCCTCCCGCGCGTTTCCGGCGGTGCGAAGAACTGCCGGAATAACGCTGCCGCGAATCGTCGTCGACCGCCGTCCGGAAGGTTTTTGCGGAACGCTCTGTCAGTCCGGCGCGCCGGACTGACGCGGGATGCGGTCAGTGCGGCACGTCTGCGCTTCGCACGAGATGGATCATGTCGCGCAGCTCGTCCGCCGTACCGTCCGCTTCCGGCGGCGCGAAGTCACGGTATTCCCCGGTGTTGGTGATGATGACCGGCGTGGTCGTATCAACGCCTTCCTTCCGGAGCGCGTCAAGGTCGAATTCCATCAGCACGTCGCCGCGTCTGAAATGCTCCCCTTCCCTGATGCGGGGAATAAAATGCTTCCCGCCAAGCCCGACCGTTTCGAGCCCGACATGGATCAGAAGCTCGATGCCGTCGTCCGAGACCAGTCCGAGCGCGTGCTGTGAATCGGCGATGCTGTCAAGACTGCCGTCGAAGGGCGCGACGATGCGTCCCATTCTGCCGTTCGGCAGGATGGCGTAGCCCTGACCGAGTACGCCGTCCGCGAAGGCTTCGTCCTCCACGCTTCCCAGCGGCAGGACGTGACCGGCGACCGGATTGCTGAGGATCAGCTCGGAACCGGACGGCTTGCGTGCGGTCTCATCGGCAGGATTCCGGTAGAGGACCAGCGTCAGACCGAAGGAAATGACGATCGACAGTCCCGCCGTGACAATGGCGTTGATGAGATTGCGGGGATCGTCCGGCGCGATGAACTGGATGATCGCGGTCAGACAGGGCGTTGCCGCGCCGTAGGACGCGACGCGGGTCAGACCCGCCCACAGTCCGCCGACCGCGCCCCCCGCACAGGCGGCGATCAGCGGCGTTTTGAGCCGCAGCGTGACGCCGTACAGCGCAGGCTCGGTCACGCCGGCGAAGAACGCCGACACCGAAGCCGGGACCGCGACCTGTTTCAGTCCGGTATCCTTCGTTTTGACCGCGACTGCGGCGCTCGCGGCGGCCTGCGCCAGATTCGAGCTGAGCATCGCCGGGATCAGCATCAGCTCGTAGCCGAGCGTGGAAAGCGAGGAGAGCGCGGGCGGCAGAAAGGCGTAATGCATCCCCGTCATGACAAGGAAGGGCATGAGACCGGCGAAGACCGTCATGGCGAGCCACGGCGCGAAGTTGTAGATCGTGTCAAGCACCCACGCGATGCCGTCGCCGATGATCGCTCCGAGCGGACCGAGCACGATCAGCGTGACCGGAGCCGTGATGATGAGGATGAGCAGGGGTTTCAGGAAGTTCTTCGACCACTCCGGCGTGATGAGATCGACCAGACGCTCGACGAATTTTAAGAGAATGGTCGAGAGAAGGATCGGAATGACTGAGGACGTGTAGGTCGCGGCTCTGACCGGGACGCCGAGGAACCGGACAGGCTCGCCCGAACCGAGCAGCTCGATGAGCGACGGATAGAGAAGGAATCCGGCGAGCGTCATCGCTAAGGGCGTGCTGCATTTCAGCTTGACCGACGCAGTGTAGGCGAGAAGAAACGGGATGAAATAGAAGGGAGCGTCGCCGAGGGCGTTAAGTATGACCTCGACCTGGCTTCCCGTTCTGATAAGACCGATGACCGACTCGCCGAACAGCACGAGCAGGACCTTGACCAGTCCGCCCGCGATGATGGCGGGGATGATCGGGGTCATGCACCCCGCGATGAAATCGAGCGCCGCGTTTAAGGGGCTGACCTTCTTTTTTTCGACCGGAGCGGATCCGTCTGTATCGTCCGGTTCGTTCGGTCTGTCCTCAAGCAGGCGGATCAGCTCGTCGTGGCACTTTTTCACGTTGTTGCCGATGATGAGCTGATACTGCCCGCCCTGCTTCATGACGCCCATGACGCCGGGGATGCGTTCCACCTCGCTGTCCTTCGGGATCCCGTCGTCGCGCAGAACGAACCGCAGACGGGTCATGCAGTGCGAGACCGACGCGATGTTGCGCTTTCCTCCGATGGCGGCGAGGATCTCGACCGCCGCGCTTTTATAATCCATACCGGACCTCCTTTTTTGTTTTGCGGAAATAGCTTGCCCGCGCCGCTTGGAATTATAAATGACCTCGCGAAAAAGACACACGGAATGTTTTGTCACTTGACAGGACGGCGGAAATTGTTTATAATAAGGAAAAACGGCGCGGTGACGCGCCGGATCCTGACAGAAAAGGAAGTTATTATAAATGAAATCGTTTCTGATGATCGGTCAGTCCAATATGGCGGGACGGGGAGATTTCGGCGAAGTGCCGCCGATCGTGAATCCGCGCTGCTCGATGCTGCGCATGGGGCGCTGGCAGCCGATGAGCGAGCCGATCAACCCCGACCGGAGCGTCGTGGAGCCGTTCGGCGAGTTTGCGTTCCACAGCGGCGTGGGACTGGCGGCGAGCTTTGCCGACGCATACGCGAACTATTTTCACGAGCAGATCGGTCTGATCCCCTGCGCGGACGGCGGGACGAAGATCTCCCAGTGGCAGCCGGGCGAGCTGCTGTTCGACCACGCCGTCATGATGACGAAGCTCGCCATGCGCACGTCGACGCTCGCGGGCATCCTGTGGCATCAGGGCGAGAGCGACAGCAGGACGACGGAGGACGTCGGGTTGTATCATGACCGGTTTATCAGAATGTATACCGCGCTCAAAGAGGAGCTGGGCGTGACCGAGATCCCGTTTCTGATCGGCGGGCTGGGCGATTTCGTGTCCGGCTATCAGAACGGGTCGATGAAGTATTTCAGAGAAGTCAACCGTATTCTCGCCGCTCTGCCGGACGAGATCGGGTGCAGCCGCTTCGTCAGCGCGGAAGGATTGACCAGCCGGGCGGACAGCGTGCATTTCGACTCAAAGTCCTGCCGGGTCTTCGGCGTGCGCTATTTCGACGCCTATCTCGATCTGATCGGAGAAAAACAGAATTAAGCAGGGAACGATACCTGCCGGGAAATACAGATGGGACGGACGGCACGCTTCGGCGTGCCGTCCGTCCGATTCAGCTGACTGATAAAGTACCTCTGCAAAAAAATGTCCGTCATTCTGTACAATTAAGGGTGTTCAGTCTTCACGAGAAACACGAATTGCGAGCCGATATGCGGTCGAAATCCGAACCGCACACGAAATTTCCTCTTCGGATTGGCAAAATTGATGGACAGCCCATGAGATCTAACGATTTCACGGGCTTTTTTTAGTTATATGACCTTTTTTCGGAACCCCGACCATTATCTGTAAGCAGGCTCACAAAAAAGGTGGAAAATCCATGAACGCAACTACCATCGTAACCATTCCGGCAATCGCCGCCATCGTCTACTCGCTGATTGACATTGTAAAGACCATCTGCGGAGGCGACGAAAAGTTCAAACGCTTCATTACGCTCATTTCCGCCGTGCTCGGAGCGGTGATCGGCATACTTCGTTCTTGGTGTCATCGAGACCGAGAACATTCTTGGTGCTTGTTATCGGCGGTGCAAGCGGTCTGTCCATGAACGGTGTGAACCAGGTTGTCAAGCAGCTCGTCAAAGGGGTGAATTTCAATGATGACGAATAAGGAAATTGCTGCGAAGCTCATCGACTGCGCGAAAAACTACATAATGTTGTATGTTATGGGTTACTTCGGCGCTCCTATGAATGCGGCAAATGGTGAACAACGAAAATTAAGGCATTACCGCACAGTTCTGATGGTGCGATTGCGCCGTCAGATTTCCCGTCAGACGAAACAAACCCCGGATGGCATAGTACCTCCTATGCCGATGAAATTTGTACAGTATGACGGGAAAGATGCAAGCGAGCGTGCCATCAAGGCGAAAGCCGTGAATTGTGCGGTATTGCCTTAACGGAACAGCGGCAATGAATCTGGTATTATTCGTTCTCCGAATGGGAAAAAACGGGGATGAAGCATCCTATGATAAAGACAATGATTGAGATAACCAAAAGGGCAATGATTCCGGTTTCGTGGTCAGAATATGGAGCCGTATATGTATATCCGAATAGGGCGGATCTATCATCGTCGATGGTCGCAATGGCGTAAAACGCGCCTATGAGACCACCGACCATAAACCTTTATAATAGAGTATATGGCATTGAGAAAACATGAGATAACGGAAAACGCCGAATCGGAATCAATGCACAGACAGAAAAGCCGCAGTCCGGGCGCACGGAACGTATCGCGGCAGGGCGGTCGGAGAAAAAACGGCTGCCGGTTGCTGAGGAAGAATCGCCGCTGAACGCAGCAGGGAGAGGGAACGCGGCGCATTAGCGACAGCCACGTAAGGAAGTTTTTTATGTAGGTTACGGTGTAGCCCCCCAAAGGGGCTGCACCGTTTCCACTTTTATGCGGATTGCTCATTGGGTCTGCTGTTACGGATCTCATCCATCAGCCGCAGGAGTTCCTGTTCTGTCGGGATATTGATGATTCCTGCTCCGGTAAAATAGATATCCACCTTCACGTGACAGTGACCGTCGTATTTATCGTTGTTATGGACTTCTATTCTTTGAATGAGTCTGTTCACAAGATCCCTGTTTAACTCCGTGATATCAGTACATTTTCGAAGCGTTTGCAGAAGAAGCCGAAGATCAGTCGTTTTCTGTTTCATCTCGGCAAGCTTCTTTTCATCATCAGAAATCTGCACAGTCAGTGACTTCTGTTCTGATTCGTATACCTCAGCCATCTTGATATAGCGTTCATCAGAAATCTTCCCGGAAATATTGTCCTCATACAAACGGGAAATAATCCGGTCGATTTCGTCAATGCGCTTTTTCCCGTTCCGAACCGTTTGCTCCAATCGGGCCATTTCCTGTTTCTGTTCCTTATTGCTTTTCTGATCCATCAGGTACAGAAAAACGGGTTCAAATTCCTGAACAAATACCGCCAGATCCTGTATTGCCTTCAAAACAAGCTTCTGCAATGAAAGCTCCCGAATATAGTGAACCTGACATTGCCCACGATTGCTCTTGTAATTTGAGCAGCGGTAATGCTCCTGATTCGGACGGAGGCTTTTTGCGGCACAAAAGGAAAACTTCGCACCGCAGTCAGCGCAATAGGCCAGTCCGGAAAACATCCCGATCCTGCCTGTAGCAGTAGGTCGGATACGGTTTTCACGAATCTCCTGTACACGGAGCCAGGTTTCTTCGGAAATGATTGCTTCCTGCGTGTTCGGAATGATCTGCCATTCGTCTTTTGGCTTATAAACGGTTTTATGAACCTTATAGCTGACTGTTGTAGTCATAAAGTTCACCGTACAGCCGGTATACTGTCGATTTTCAAGAATACCCACGATCGTGCCCTGATCCCATCTGAACGGATTGGCAAAGTCCTTATGCCGAGCAGTTCTTCCTACAGATTGCTGGTATCCAGTCGGGATCAGAACCTGTTCCGATTCCAACTGTTTGGCAATCTGCATCGGACCTTTTCCACCAAGACACAAAGCGTAAATGTGTCTGACGATTTCCGCAGCTGCCGGGTCTATGATCCACTGCTTAGGATTATCCGGAGACTTCATATATCCGAACGGTACTGTAGAAGATATTCGTTCGCCGCGATTTGCTTTGGATTGCCATACCGCCCGGATTTTCTTTGAGGTCTGCGCCGCATACCATTCGTTGAAAATATTGGAGAACGGCATGAGTTCTGTACCGGTATTGCTGAACGTGTCCACGTTTTCCTGAATTGCAATAAAGCGGATACCCAGCGTAGGATACTGTATCTCAAGATACTCACCTACTTCAAGATAGTTTCGTCCGAAGCGGGACAGGTCTTTCACAATGATTGTGGAGATCTTTCCCGCCTCCGCCATTTCCTGCATACGTTTAAAATCCGGACGGTCGAAGGTTGTACCGGAAATACCGTCATCTACAAAGAATTCAGGGTGCAGATATCCGTTCTTCTTTGCGTACGCTGACAGTATATCCTTTTGAGATTTAATTTGTCAAGGTAGTTTTTTGCTTATTCACAATAAAGATACAAACTCATATGTAAATCACATATGTTTCGCAAACCTGTGAGATTTGCTTTACAGTGAAAACTCTGTGACGATGCTTATTTAGAAAATGTGTAGATACTTG
>JAZRXB010000196.1:0-3719 GCA_045600005.1 Eubacteriales bacterium
AAAATAAAAATTCCCCCCCCCTGTAAAGGGTTTTTAGAAGGGTGGGGGGGGTTGGGGGGGGGCGGGAATTTTTTTTCCGCTGGAAAAAGTTTCCCCCCCCCTCCAAGTCTAAAAGCTGTAACTATCAGTCGATCCCGGCGATGGCGAGCTTGGCGTATTCGCCGCCGAGGGCGAGGAGCTCGTCGTGCGTGCCGGTTTCGGTGATGACGCCGTTTTTGAGATAGAAGATCACATCGCTCTGACGGATGGTCGAGAGACGGTGGGCGATGTAGATGGAAGTGCGGCCGGATGAAGCGGCTTCGATGGCCTTCTGAACGCGGCGTTCCGTGTCCGTGTCGATGTGAGCCGTCGCCTCGTCGAGGATCAGAACGCCCGGATGGGACGCGATCGCACGGGCGAATGAGAGAAGCTGACGCTCGCCGGTCGAGAAGTTCAGCCCCTGTTCCGTCACTTTGCTGTCAAGACCGCCCGACTCGACTAAGAAATCGTGCGCGTCCGAAAGAGCCAGCGCATGGTCAAGCTCCGCGTCGGGCAGACCCGCGCCCATGTCGATGTTCTCCCGGATCGTGCCGGTGAACAGAAAGACGTCCTGTAAAACGACCGCGATGCCGCCGCGGAGCTTCGGTAAATTCCAGTCCTTCACGTTCACACCGTCGACTAAGATCTCGCCGCGCTGAATGTCGTAGCACCGCGTGATCAGACTGATGATCGTCGATTTGCCCGCGCCCGTCGCGCCGACAAACGCCGCTTTCGTACCCTTCGGCAGCCTGAACGATACGCCTTTCAGCACCCAGTTCTCGTCGTTGTACGCAAACCACACGTCCCGGAACTCGATCTCGCCGTTCACGTCGCCAGCGTAGCCGTCCGCGCGGCTCTCGATCTCCGACTCGTCCAGTAACTCGTAGATGCGGTCGGTCGAAACGAACGCCGACTGAACCGTCGTGTACTTTTCCGCTAAATCGTCGATCGGGTTGAAAAACTGCTTCACATAGTTCGTGAAGGCGTAGAGAATGCCGACCTCCAGTACGCCGCCCGCGATCCGGTTGTAGCTGAACGCCACCAGAAGCGCGATGATCGCCGTGTTGATCATCTCCATCGACGGACGAAGCACCGTGTTTAAGAAAACCTGCGTCATCGCACCCTTGAAATAGCGCTTGTTCAGCTCGCGGAATTCCTTCATTTTCGCCGCCTGACCGTTGAAGATCTGGATGATCCGCATTCCCTGGATGTTCTCCGAGAAAAAGCCGTTGATCTGTCCCGTCACCAGCTTGATCAGCTTGAAGTTTTCGCGGATGATCTTCTTGATCGAAAACGTGATCAGCGCAATCACCGGGATCGCGATGAACGAGATCAGCGCGAGCTTCCAGTCCAGCACCAGCATCACCGTCACAATGCCGATCAGCAGGAAAACGTCCCGGAACAGATTCAGAAAAACGTCCGAGTAGAATTCGTTGATCGTCTCAATGTCGTTCGTCGAGCGTGTGATCAAACGCCCCGTGCCGTACCGGTCGAGCGTCTTGATCGGCAGACTCTGGATCTGACGGAAGACCGTCCGGCGCATCGTGTTCAGAATGTTCTGCGAAATTTCCGTGATCGTCCGGACCTGTAAGACCTGAAAGACCGCGCCGCATAATACCAGCAGGAAATACCCGACGCCAAGCCCCGCGATCGAGTAAAGCCCCGACTGCGGCACGCCCGCCGTGATGAAATCGTCGATCACGACCGCCGCCGCCAGCGGCTTCAATAACTCCGCCGCGTTCACGATGAGAACGAACAGACAGCAGAGAAGCATCTTTCCGGCGTAGGGCTTCATCATGCCCGCCAGACGAAGGAGATTCGAGCGCTTGTTGATCTTCTTGAATTCCGCAGACGAGTCCTCGCGGCTCATCTTTCTCTGATCCATCATCATCACGCATTCTCCTTTCCGCCGGACTTCGCCGCTTTTTCGTCTTCCTCACACTGCTTGCGCCACGTGCCGGCGTAAATGCCGTTCCCCGCGACCAGCTCCTCGTGCGTGCCGCGCTCGACGACCCGCCCGTCCTCCAGCTGGATGATCTCGTCGCAGTGGACGAGCGCCGACAGACGGTGGCTGATGATGATGATCGTCATGTCGCTGCCGCGCCGTTTGGCGTCCAGACCCAGATTGTGGATCAGCCGCTTCTCGGTCAGATTGTCGACCGCCGAAAGCGTGTCGTCGAGTAAGAGCAGCTTCGGCTGACGGTAAAGCGCCCGCGCCAGCGAGACGCGCTGCTTCTGACCGCCCGAAAGATGCGTCCCGCGCTCGCCGACCTCGGTCTCGTAGCCGTCCGGGAACGCTTCGATCTCGTCCGCGATGCACGCCGTGCGCGCGCATTCGCGTACCCGCTCCATGTCCGGAATGTCGGGGAACGAGATGTTTTCCGCGATCGACGCGGAGAACAGGAAGCCGTCCTGCGGCACGTAGCCGAGCTTCGTGCGCAGCGTCGCCGCCGGAATATCGCGGACGTCTCTGCCCGAGACCGTCAGCTCGCCCGGAGCCGTCCCGCGCAGCTTCGTGACCAGCGAGAACAGCGTGGTCTTGCCCGAACCCGTCGCGCCCGAAATGCCGAGCGTTCCGCCCGCCTTCACCGAGAACGTCACGCCGCACAGCCGGTCCTCCGACGTGCCCTCGTAGCGGTAGTGAAGACCGTCCGCCCGGACCGACGGCACGAATTCTTCCTCCATCCGGCGGTCGAGCTCGCGCTCCGACGCCGGGATCGACGGCTCGGTGTAGATCGCGTTCAGACGCTTCCACGACGCGAGACCGCGCTGGATGCGGTTGATGATGTTGCCGAGCTGGACGACCGGGTTCTGAACGAGCATCAGATAGCCGAGATACGCGACCAGCGTTCCCGCGCCCATCGAACCGCTCAGCACCGCGCGTCCGCCGACGATCAGCGCGATGGCGTAGGACAGACCGAACGCGACGTTCACCGAGGGCGTGATCAGCGACGAAATGACGGCGAGCTTCACGTTCGCATCGCGCATTTCGTCCGAAATTTCCGAAAAATCCTTCTCGCGGCTCTCCTCGCGCGCGAACGCCTTGATGACCTTCACGCCCGAGATCGACTCGCCGACGAAGCCGGACAGCTTCGAGAAGAGCTTCTGCACCTTGCCGAACCGCTTCTGCACCTGATTGCCGAGCAGAGCCGTCGAGACCGCCGCGAAGGGGACCGGCAGGAGAGCCAGAACCGTCATGCGCCAGTCGACCGCCTCGATCATGCCGATGATCGACAGAAGCGCCGTCATGATGCTGTTGATGCCCATCGCCAGCACCGGTCCGAAGGTCATGCGGACCGCGCCGACGTCGTTGATCGCGTAAGCCATCAGGTCGCCCGACGTGTTCTTCTGGAAGAACGTGACGGGCAGCTCCTGCAATTTATCGTAGAGCTTTTCGCGAAGGAAGCACTCCATGCGCCGCGCGTTGCCGATGATGAACAGACGCCAGCAGAAGCGCGCGCCGAAAACGATCGCGCCGATGGCGGCGATGACGAGCGCCTGTCTTATCACCGCGTCCCGGTCGGGAGAGGGAACCGACAACAGGTCGATCGCGTCGCCGAGCGCGGCGGGCGCTCTCGTCTGCACATAGGAGTTGATCGCGAGAAAGAAGAAGCCGGGCAGATAAAGCCAGCCGTATTTCCGCAGAAACTCTCTGACTACCATGACAAACCTCCGAAGAAAAGTCGGATCGTAGCCATGTC
>JAZRXB010000197.1:0-5633 GCA_045600005.1 Eubacteriales bacterium
CGGCTGCGGCGGCGACCGCGCGGTCAACCCCGACGTTCACGCGCGTCGATTCGTCGAAGCGATGCGCGCCGAAGGGCAGGATATCGCTTACGAGTTCGTGCCGGAGCGCGGTCACTGCGACCTGACGCCCGAAGCGCGTGACTTCTACATGGATTTCATCGCCGACGGGATCGAAGAGGCGCGCCGTGAACGGGGAAGCCTTTGAAAAAATCCGCGTTTTGCGGTCGGCTCTGCACGAGATCCCCTGTCTGTCGGGTGAAGAAGCGCCCGCGATGGCGCTTTTGAAGGACTGGCTCACGGCGAACGCCGACTGTGAGATCGTCGACTGCGGAGCTGCCAATGGCGTCGGCTGGTTTTACGCGGCGCACCGGGAGGGCTCGTCCCTTCCGACGATCTGTTTCCGCTGTGATGTCGACGCGATCCGGAATTCGGCGGGGAAGCCGTTCCACGGCTGCGGACACGACGGTCACGCGGCGGCTGTCGCCGGGCTTGCGGCGTGTCTGAGCGGGCAGAAGCTCGGAAAAAACGCGCTGTTTCTGTTCCAGCCCGCCGAGGAGACCGGTGCGGGCGCGGTGCGGTGTCTGCCGCTTTTTGACCGGGAGAAGGTCGACGCGGTCTTCGGCTTTCATTCGATCCCCGGCTATCCGGCAGGAACGGTGCTTTTGCGAAACGGCACGTTCGCGTGCGCGTCGCAGGGGCTTGTGATCCGCCTGACCGGACGGCAGGCGCACGCCGCGTATCCCGAAACCGGCGTCGATCCGACTTCGCTCGCGTCCGGGATCGTGCTGAAACTGAACGATTTTCTGCGCCAAAAATGGCGCGGGATGGTGCTGGCGACCGTCGTGGAGATGCGCTTCGGCTCGCCGTCGTTCGGCATTTCGGCGGGCGAAGGCTCGCTTTCGCTGACCCTGCGCGCCAAATTCGGGGACGAGCTGACCGCGCTTGTCGGGAAGATCGTCCGCTTCACCTCGGAGGAAGCCGAAAAGCGGGGGATCCGGGCGGAATTCACCGACGTGGACGTTTTCCCCGAGACGAGCGTTTCGCA
Organism: Eubacteriales bacterium; assembly: GCA_045600005.1. Classification (GTDB taxonomy): domain Bacteria; phylum Bacillota; class Clostridia; order Oscillospirales; family CAG-272; genus Flemingiibacterium. The sequence goes on from JAZRXB010000197.1 coordinate 1,046, forward strand.
GGAGCTGCACGGGCTGGCGGAGAAGGTCTGCAAGAGCGAGGGGATCCCTTTCCTTGAACTGCCCGAACCGATGCGCTGGTCGGAGGATTTCGGTCACTATGCACAAAAAGCGAAGACGCTGTTTGTCGGAATCGGCGCGGGAGAGGACAGCCCGGCGCTCCACACGGACGCTTTCACGTTCAACGATGAACTGCTGCCGACCGCGATCCGCTTTTTCACGGGCGTGTGCAGGAGCTTTGCGCTTTCATGAAAATCACACGAAATACGCTTGAAATGAGGTAACATCATGCTGAAAATTCTTTCCATCGGCAACAGCTTCTCGCAGGACGCGCACCGTTATTTAAGCGGCGTGTTCAAGGCGGCGGGCGTACCTGTCAAAAACGCCGATCTGGTGATCGGCGGCTGCTCGCTCGAACGGCATTTCCGCAATCTGCGCGGCAACAGGGCGAACTATGAGTTTGAATTCGCGGGTCTGGCGACCGGGCTGTACGAATCGCTCGAAACGGTGCTGCTCTCCGATTCGTGGGACGTGATCACGCTCCAGCAGGTAAGTCAGCTCGCGCCGCATTTTGAAACCTATCAGCCGTATCTTGACGAGCTGGCGAAATACGTGCGCTATCTCTGCCCGAAGGCAGAGCTTTGTATGCACCAGACGTGGGCTTACGCGGCGGACAGCAGGCGTCTTCCGAACGACGCCGGATTCCAGACGCCGGAAGCGATGTTCGCGTCGATCGAAGCGTCCTATCAGAAAGCCGCCAAAGCGATCGGCGCGGTGGGGATCATCCCGTCCGGCAAGGCGATGCTCCTCCTGTCCGACGGCGGAAACCGCGCCGTTCACCGCGACGGCTACCACGCGGGGCTCGGCATGGGACGGCTCGTGCTCGCGCTGACGTGGCTCGAAGCGCTGACCGGAAAGAATGCGCTGGAAAACACGTTCCGCTCGTTCGACGTTCCGGTCACGGACGAGGAGATCGAAGCCGCGAAGGACGCCGCGCACAGAGCAAATCTTGACTGACGGACGGCTGTTCATATGGACGATCCTGTCAAAGCCGACTGCCGCATATCGTCATCTGGCGGCGAACTTTGATGATTAAAAACTGTAAAATCAACCAAGCGAAAGGAAACTGTCATGCTGGATAAACTGACTGAACTGCTCGTCCGCTTCGAGCGGATGGGCGTACCGAGCTACGATATCTCGGTGTACCGCCGCGGGACCGAGGTCTACCGCCGTATGCACGGCTGTTCGGACTACGAAAAAACGAAGCCGATAGGCGGTAAGGAACGCTACAACATATACTCCTGCTCGAAGCCGATCACGGTAACGGCGGCGATGACGCTGTTTGAAAAGGGAAAATTTAAGCTCGAAGACAAGCTGTCCGACTATATGCCCGAATTTTCGGACATGAAGGTCAGCACGCCGGAGGGGATCGTCCCGGCAGAGCGGCCGATCTTCATTGAAAACCTGTTCACGATGTCTGCCGGGTTCAATTACAGCCTGAATTCGCCCGGCATCCAGAAGGCAAAGCAGCTGACAAACGGCCGCTGCCCGACGCGCGAAACGATCCGGCGTCTTGCCGAGGAGCCGCTTCACTTCCAGCCCGGCTCGCGCTATTCGTACAGTCTCTGCCACGACGTGCTGGCGGCGCTGGTCGAGGAGATCGCCGGCATGACCTTCGGCGAGTACGTAAAGAAGACGATCTTTGAACCGTGCGGCATGGACGATTCTGCTTTCATCATCACGCCGGAGGAGCGCGAAGCGCTCTGCGCACAGTACCGGTTCGACGCGAACGAGGGTGTATACAAGCCCTGCGGACACGGCAATGTGTTCATCGTCGGTCCGGAATACGAGAGCGGCGGCGCGGGCTGCGTGTCCACCGTCGACGACTACATGAGATTCCTCGAAGCGCTTCGCTGCGACCGCATTCTGAAAGCCGAAACGCGCCGTCTGATGACGTTCGACCGTCTGACGCCCGCGCAGAGAGCCGGTTTCGCCGATACGCTCCGTCCGCTCGGCTACGGCTACGGGCTCGGACTGCGCTGTCCGTGCGCGGACGATTCGCCGGACAAGCTCCCGGTCGGACCGTTCGATTTCGGATGGGGCGGCGCGGCTGCCGCTTATCTGATGGTCGACAATAAGCACGAAACGACGCTTTACTACGCCCAGCACGTGCTTGGCTCGCCGAATCAGACCATGAGAAACGAAATTCCCGCGATCATCGCGGAGGAATTCGGGGAATAAAAAGAGCAGGTCCGGGGAAATTTCCACGGACCTGCGTTTTTTTGCGTTCCGAATCGTTTTATGATAGAGATTCCGCGGTCTTTTGATGGGATCAGATGGCGGCGATGATCCGCTCGGCGATGAGCTTCATGCCGCGGTTGCCGGGATGCGTGATCCAGTTGTCGTGTACCTCTTTGAGACCCTCCGGCGTTTCGTAGAGCTGACCGGGATGCCCCTGATTTTCCTTCACGTTCAGGTCGCGCAGGTTGACCGACGGCAGGGAATACGCCGCGATCACGCGCTCGATCGGCTCGTGCGTGACGTGCCATGCGTACCAGCCGTAGACATAGAGGAATTTCGCCTTCGGGCAGAGCTTCAGGATGCGTCCGACCATTTCGTCCAGCACCGCGTTGAAGTTTTCCTTCCGCAGATCGTTGTTCACATTGTCGGCGACCTGAAAGACGATCAGATCAAGGTCGCTTTCAAACGACGGGAGCGCATTTTCCCACCACGCTTCCGCCGCTTCGCGCGACTCCGCCTGTTCGAGCGGCGCGCCGTGCAGCTTCGAGAACACGCAGTCGGGGCTGACGGCGCGGATGGCTTCGCTGACGTAATAGACGAAATCGTTCCGTGGACTGGACGCGCACATTCCGTACCCGCCCATGCCGTGAACGAGAGAATTTCCGACAAAAAGCACCTTATGATAGACGTTCATGCTTCGTTCTCCTTTGAAAATTCAATCGGGATTCAGCGTCCCGTCGAGCGCCAGCAGCATCGGAACGACCAGCTCGACCGCGTCGAGAATGCCCGGGATATATGCGCATTCGTCCGGCTGATGCGCGTCGCCGTGACCGGGCGCGAGCGGGAAGGGCTTGTTTTTCGGCTTGACGCAGGGACCGATGCCGAAGCCGTTGTCGAGATAGCGCGAATACGTGCCGCCGCCTGCGACAAAGCTCTTCGCGTCGGGATTTCCGGACGCCTGACGGTAGGCTTCGAGCAGAGCGAGACGGCAGGGATTGTCGTCGGCGCGGAGGAAACCGGCACGGTTCGACAGCACCTCGACCGACCAGCCGAGCGAGGCGAGCGTTTCGGTGATCTGCCGTTCAACGGCGAGGTGATCCTTCGCCACGCCGAACCGGCAGTCGAAGCTGAGCGCCAGATGACCGTCCCGCAGCGACGCGATGCCGTTGGCGAAGGTCAGCGTCCCGAAATGCGGGTCCTTGAAGCCGAAGCCGAGGTCGTTTCCGTAAATGTCGCCCGTCATGCGGGACGCGCAGGCGAGGACCTTTTTCGTCGTTTCGGAGAGCGACGGGCAGGAAAGCAGCGCGTCGCAGGCGACCTTCGCGGCGGAAAGTCCTCCGCCCGGGTTGAGCGCGTGGACCGACATTCCGTAGGCGGTCAGAACGAGCGTGTCGCCGTCCCGTGCGACGGTCATGCGGTCGCTCTGCGCGGCGGTCAGCTCGGCGGCGAGCGCTTCGGTGAAGCGTAACTTCACTTTGACCGTGCCGAGAACGATGTTCGGCGCCTGTCCGCCTTCAAACGAGAGGAGTTCGGGCAGCGCATCCTTCGAGACGGCGAAGAAGCGCAGGATCGACTTTTCACCGCACTCGATCGGGAAGCCGGAGTCGGGGACGAGCGAAGCGTCGGGCATCGGCTGTTCGGCGGCGAACGCGCGGATGTCGTCCATGCCCGCCTCCTCGTTCGAGCCGGTGTAGAGGAGCAGGCGGCTCTTGAACGGAAGACCGAGGTCACGGATCGCCATTGCGGTCAGAAGCGACAGGATGACGCCCGATTTGTTGTCGCTCGCGCCGCGTCCGATGACCCAGTTATCCTTCACGATCGGGTCGAACGGCTTCGTATAGGTCCAGCGGTCGTCGACCGGCACGACGTCGGCGTGCGCGAAAATGCCGATGGTCTTCGTCCGGTCGGAGCCGGGACCCTCGGAAAGAGCGTAGCCGGAGTCGTAAACGCGGCTCTCAAAGCCGTGCGCACGGTAAATTTCCGCCGCAAGCTCGATGGCGTCGCGGCTCGCTTTGCCGAACGGCGCGCCGGGAAGCGGGGCGGATTTGATCGACGGTACGCGCACCAGCGCGCAGAGAAGCTCGGTCGCCTCGTTCTGTTTCGAGACGAGATAGTCATGAAGAGTCATATGATCTCCTTTTTGTTATATGCAAGTGGTTTGTAAAATACCTTGTGATGACGAACATTATAAGGCAGCCTCTAAAAATTCATGAGGAAGAAAAACAAACCCCGATACTATGGGTATCGCGTTTTGTTTTTCAACGGATTATTTGAATTTTTAGAGGTAACCATAATGAAATCCGTTTTTATGTCGGCTTTGCCGACATAAAAACACCTCTAAGGCGAGCC
>JAZRXB010000198.1:0-2836 GCA_045600005.1 Eubacteriales bacterium
TGCCGCCGTTGTCGCGCATGAAGCCCTCCGCGATCCAGTCGATGATGCGCTGGTCGAAGTCGTCGCCGCCGAGTCTGGTGTCGCCGTTGGTGGCGAGGACCTCGAACACGCCGTCGGAGATCTCGAGCAGGGAAACGTCGAACGTGCCGCCGCCCAGGTCGAAGACCATGATCTTCTGTTCCTTGGCTTCCTTGTCCACGCCGTATGCGAGAGCGGCTGCGGTCGGCTCGTTGATGATCCTCTTGACGTCGAGACCGGCGATGCGGCCCGCGTCCTTGGTCGCCTGACGCTGTGAGTCGCTGAAATATGCGGGAACGGTGATGACGGCTTCGGTGACGGCGGCGCCGAGGAAGGCTTCCGCGTCGGATTTCAGCTTCTGGAGGACCATGGCGGAAATTTCCTGAGGCGTGAGCTTCCTGTCGTCGATGGTGACCTTATAGTCGGTGCCCATCTGACGCTTGATCGAAGAAACGGTGCGGTCGGGGTTGGTGATCGCCTGACGCTTTGCGACCTGACCGACCATGCGCTCGCCGGTCTTGGAGAACGCGACGACGGACGGCGTGGTGCGCGCGCCTTCGGGGTTCGGGATAACGGTGGGTTCGCCGCCCTCAAAAACGGCGACGCAGGAATTGGTCGTACCTAAATCTATGCCGATGATCTTTCCCATAACAGAAATTCCTCCTGAGATTTATATTCTTAAATTATTTTGTACGGATGACGGATCTGTCAGTTGGCGGTCTTGACCATCGCGTGGCGGATGATCTTGTCGCCCTTGCGGTAGCCCTTCTGGAAGACGTCGGTGATGACGCCCTCGCCGAGACTTTCGTCCTCGACGTGCATGACCGCGTTGTGAAGGTTGGGGTCGAAGGCCTCGCCGGGTTCGCCGAACGCTTCGACGCCGAGCTTTTCGAGCATATCCTTCGCGCTCTTGAAGATGAGCTTCATGCCCTCGCCGAGCTGTTCGGGCCCGGTGAAGTTGGCGGCGCGCTCGAGGTTGTCGATGACCGGAATGATCTCTTTCAGAGCGTCGGCGTAGGCGTCGGAGTAGATCCCCTCGCGCTCCTTGACGGAACGGCGGCGGAAATTCTCGTATTCGGCGCAGACGCGCATATACTTGTCGGTGACGTCCGCAAGCTCGCTCTGCGCTTTTTCAAGGGCTGCGGCGGCTTCGGCGAGCTGTTCGGCGAGCTTTTTGTTTTCTTCCTTATAATGCTTTTCTTCGCGCTTTGCTTCCTTTCCGGTAAGCTCAGGCTCGGCGGCGTTTTCGGCCGCGGGTGTTTCGCCGGTATCGCCGACGGGCGCTTTCGCGGTTTCCTCAAAGGGACGCTTGGTTTCTTCCGTCATGATGACACTGCCTTTCTATGTGTTGTATGGCTTCTCAGAACGGGAAGCCGTCCGTTTCGTCTGCCGCGTCCTGCGGTTCGATCAGCCGGTCGATGGCGCGGGACATGGTGTCGACAAGGGTCACGACCTTCGCGTAGTCCATCCGTCTCGGTCCGATGACGCCGATCGCGCCGACCACATGGTCTCCCGAATGGATGGAGCGGAAGATGAACGACGAATTGCTCATGATCTCGACCGAATTCTCCGAGCCGATGTAAACGTTCGTCTTGCCGCTCTCCGCCGCGCTGATGACCTCCGAAAGCCCTTTGGCGTCGTCGAGCATATCCAGCACGTCCTTCACGCGGTCGACGTCGGCGTATTCGGGGTACTGCAAAAGATTGTTCACGCCGTCGAAGACGATCTCGCTGTCCTCCGGTTCGTTGACGGTATCCCAGACGGCCTTGATGATCGGGGTGATCAGCGTTTCGCCGCCCTCGACGCGCGTCTGCATATCGAGGATGACCGGGAGGGTGAGCTTATCCATCTCGACGCCGGCGACCGAGTCGTTCAGCACCTCGGTCAGCCGCTCGGCGGTCCGGCGGGTGACGTCGAAGCCCAGCCGGAGCTGACGGGTGCGGACCTGTCCGTTTCCGATGAGCATCACGAGGATGAGGTTCCGGGAGTTCAGGAGCATCACGTCAAAGCGGGCGACGACGGTCTGCGTCTGACTGTGCTTCAGGGCGAGACCGGTGTAGTTGGTGAGCATGGACATCAGCTTGGCGGCGCGGTCGAAGATGCGGTCAAGCTCCGCCATTTTGAGACGCTTGAGCTTTTCAAGCTCGCCGAGCTCGGCGGCGGTCATGCGGTATTCCTGCATGAGCGAGTCGACGTAGAAGCGGTAGCCCAGCTCCGACGGGACGCGCCCGGCGGAGGTGTGCGGCTGTTCGAGGTAGCCCATTTCCTCAAGCTCCGCCATTTCGTTGCGGATGGTGGCGGACGAGAAGGCGATCTCCTTATACTGGGTCAGGTACTTCGAGCCGACCGGTTCGCCCATGTTGATGTGCGTGTCGATGATGGCTTTCAGGATCTGTTTCTTCCGTTCGGAAAGTTCCTTTCTGGCGGGGGACAACCTTCTCACCTCCCTTTCGGCGGCTGCGCCATGCCGATTAGCACTCTCATGCTTCAAGTGCTAATCACTGTCAATAGTATATCCCTTTACAGCTTGGATTTCAAGACATTTTTATGGGAATACTGTTAATTATTTATGAACCCGGCGGCTTTTCGCCGTTTCCAGTGCTAACCGCGTCTGCGAGTGCCAGAGAAAACGGGTCACGGAAGACGAAACGCCGCAGAGAGTGCGGACGGAGTGCGCGCTCTCTGCGGCGTGAGGTAAGGCGGGGAAAGGGTATGGCGCGGCGCGGACGAACGCCTGACACGGACGGACGAACGCCTGACGCGGCGCGGACGAACGCCTGACGCGGCGCGGGAAGTCGGAGGCCAAGCGGTCTTAGGA
>JAZRXB010000199.1:0-7180 GCA_045600005.1 Eubacteriales bacterium
GCGTTGCCGCCGTACTTGACGACGACGGTCTTGCCGGTGTATTTCTGGATATAGGGCAGCGCCGCGATCAGCACCGACGCTTTATCCGAATTGGAAAGAATGTTGTTTTCCATCAGCTTCTGTAATCTCCGTTAATGTGGACGTACTCGTAGCTCAGGTCGCAGCCCCACGCGGTCGCGCAGGCTTCGCCGTCGTTCATGTCCACGTCGATGATGATCCTGTCCTTTAAGAGGATCTCCTTCGCGGTCTCCTCGCTGAACGGGATGGCGCGTCCTGCTTTGCAGACCGGCAGCTCGCCCGCTTCGCTGACGAACTTCACGTCGATGGCGTCGACGTTGATGTCAAGTCCCGCGTAGCCGAGCGCGCAGAGGATGCGTCCCCAGTTTGCGTCCGCGCCGAAGACGGCGCACTTGACGAGCGACGACGAAATGACCGACTTCGCCAGCATTCTCGCGCCCTTCACGTCGCGGAAGTTGACGACGTTGCACTCGATCATCTTGGTCGCGCCCTCGCCGTCGGCGGCGATCGCCTTGCACAGGCAGGAGCAGACGGTTTTGAGAGCCGCCTTGAAGGTCTCGTAGTCCTCGTTTTCCCCGGTGATGAGGGCGTTTCCGGCGAGACCGTTCGCCATGACGGTCACGGTGTCGTTGGTCGAGGTATCGCCGTCGACGCTGACCATGTTGAAGGTGTCGACGATCACTTCGGACAGCGCTTTTTTCAGAAGCGCGGAGGAGATCGCCGCGTCGGTCGTGATGAAGCAGAGCATCGTCGCCATGTTCGGCGCGATCATGCCGGAGCCCTTGCAGATGCCGCCGATGGAAACCGGCTTGCCGTCCAGCGTGAAGCCGAAGGAGAATTCCTTCTTCTTCGTGTCAGTGGTCATGATGGCGTTCGCCGCCATGTCGGACGCGGGCGCGCCGGTCGTGAGCGTTTTTACGAGTGTCGGGATGCCGTTCAAGATCGGCTCGATCGGAAGGGGCAGCCCGATGACGCCGGTTGAAGCGACGATCACGTCGTCCTCCGCGATGCCCAGCTCCTTCGCCAGAGACGCGCAGGTCGCGTTCGCCTTGTCGCAGCCGTCGGAGGTGCAGGTGTTCGCGTTGCCGCTGTTGCAGATGACCGCCTGAGCGGTTCCGTTTGCGAGATGCGCGCGGGTCACGCCGACCGGAGCGGCGAAAACGCGGTTCGTCGTGAAGACGCCCGCCGCCGTACACTGCTTTTCGGAGAGGATCAGCGCGAGGTCGAGACGGGAGGCGTTCTTGCGCAGTCCGGAGTGGATCCCGGCGGCAGTAAAGCCTTTCGCGGCGCAGACGCCGCCCGGGATCGGAGTAATCGTTTGATTCATGGTCATTTTCCTACCTTATTATTATAGTGGTTCAGCAGATCAGCCCGCCGTTCACGCCGAGCACCTGCCCGGTGACGTAGGCGGCCTTTTCGCAGAGAAAACAGATACATTCGGCGACCTCGTTCGGCGAACCGAAGCGGCACATCGGAATTTCGTCGATCAGCGCCTGTCGGTCGTCTTCGGTGAGGTGTGCGTTCATTTCGGTGTCGATCACGCCGGGCGACACGCAGTTGACGCGGATCCCGGACGGCGCGACTTCCTTGGCGAGCGCTTTCGTGAAGCCGATCAGCCCCGCCTTTGCCGCTGAATAGACGACCTCGCAGGACGCGCCGACCTGTCCCCACATCGAGGAGACGTTGACGATCGCGCCCGCGTGTTCGCGGAGCATATGCGGAAGCACCGCTCTCGCGCAGTTCATCGGACCGATGAAATCCACGTCGATCAGACGCTTTTCGGCTTCGGGATCGTCGCCGAACAGCCCGATGTGCGACAGCGCGGCGTTGTTGACCAGCGCGTCGATCCTGCCGTAACGTGCGAGCGTTTCGTCTGCCAGACGTTTCGCATCGGCAGGGTCGGAAACGTCCGCCTGACAGACGAACGCTTCCCCGCCCGACGCGGCGATCTGCCGCACGGCCTCATCCGCGGCGTCCCTTCTCGACACGCAGTTCACGCAGACCGCCCAGCCGTGAGCGGCAAAGAGCTTCGCGCACGCTTCGCCGACGCCGCGGGACGCGCCTGTGACGATGACGCTTTTCATCAGAACGCCGGTGCGACGAGCGTCAGACCGGTCGTCTCGCCGAGACCGAAGCGGATATTCATGTTCTGGATCGCCTGACCCGCCGCGCCCTTGACCATGTTGTCGATGCAGGACGAGAGGATGAGCGTGTCGGCGTGAGCGTCGAGGTGGAGCGAAATGTCGCAGTAGTTGGACATCCGAACGTTTTTGATGTTCGCGTACTCGCCGAGCGGGAGAACGCGGACGAATTTTTCGTTTTCATAAGCCTTCGTCCAGACCGCGTGAAGCTCGGCGGGCGTCATCGCCTTCGCCTTTTCGGTGAGCGTGCAGTAGATCGACGATTCGATGCCGCGGTTGACCGGGAGCAGATGCGGGACGAACGTGATCTCCACGGGCGAGGCTGCCAGCTCGGAGAGCGTCTGCTCGATCTCGGGCGTGTGGCGGTGAACGCCCGCCTTATACGCGGCGAACGCTTCGTTCGTGTCGGGGTAATGCGTCCCCTGCGTGAGCGAACGGCCCGCGCCGGTGACGCCCGACTTCGAGTCGACGATGATGTGGCTTGTCTCGATCAGCCCTTCGCGGATGGCGGGCATGAGCGCGAGCGAAATGCTCGTCGGGTAGCAGCCGGGGTTGCCGATGATCTGCGTTTTGTCGGTGATGCGATCCCGATGGAGCTCGGGGATGCAGTAGACCGCGTTTTCGTGCAGATCGGGGCGCTTGTAGTCCTTGCCGTACCATTTTTTGTAATCCGCTTCGTTTTTCAGACGGAAATCCGCGCCGAAGTCGATGAGGACCTTCCCCGCCGCTTCGCATTTGACCGCCATTTCCTCGCCGACGCCGGCGGGGACCGACGCGAACACCACGTCGCTCTTTGCGATCGTGTCGTCGACGCTTTCCAGCACGTTCGTCACGATCTCATGCAGATTCGGATAGATATCATCGATGCTCTGTCCCTCGAACGAGACGGAGGCGACTGCCGCAAGCTCTGCGGCGGGATGGTTCACGAGCAGTCTGACCAGCTCCGCACCCGCGTAGCCGGTCGCGCCGATGACGCCGACTTTGATTTTATTCATGATGGAAACTCCTTATTGCTTATTCGCAGTCAGAAATGCTTCGCACAGACCGATCTGAAACAGGACGGATTCCTTCGCGGGACCGCCGCGGACCTTTCTGCCGTTGACGCAGTTGCTCAGATCGATGGCTTCGTAAACGCCCTCGTCGAACAGGTCGCAGACCTCGTGAAACTCGTCGAGCGTCAGCTCCTCGAGCGTCTTGTCGCGGTCGATGCAGAGCGCGACGAGCGTGCCGGAGACCTTGTAGGCGTCGCGGAAGGGCATTCCCTTTTTGACGAGATAGTCCGCGCAGTCGGTGGCGTTGATGAAACCCTTCGCGGCGGCTTTGCGGAGCCGGTCGGCGCGGACGGTCATCGTGCGGAACATCGACGTGAAGACCTCGACCGAGATCAGCGTGTTGTCGATGGCGTCGAAGATCGCTTCCTTGTCCTCCTGCATATCCTTGTTGTAGGCGAGCGGGAGCGATTTCATCATCGTCAGCAGCGTCATCAGCGAGCCGTAGACCCGTCCGGTCTTGCCGCGCACCAGCTCGGCGACGTCGGGATTTTTCTTCTGCGGCATGATCGACGAGCCGGTCGAGAATGCGTCATCCAACTCGATGAAGCCGAATTCGGACGAGCACCAGAGGATGATCTCCTCCGAGAAGCGGCTCATGTGCATCATCAGGATCGAGAGCGCCGACGCGAATTCGATCACGAAATCGCGGTCGGAAACGCCGTCGATGGAATTCTCGGTGACAGCCGGGAAGCCGAGCAGCTCGGCGACGCGCTCCCGATCGATCGGGTAGGTGGTCGACGCGAGCGCGCCGGAGCCGAGCGGCATGACCTTCATGCGCTTTTCCACGTCCGAAAGGCGGTCGAAGTCGCGCATGAGCATCTGCGCGTAAGCTAAGATATAGTGCGCGAACGTGACGGGCTGAGCGCGCTGGAGGTGCGTGTAGCCTGCCATAACGGTGTCCGTGTGGAGCTTTGCCTTCTCGGTGATGGCGTCGAGCAGATCGAGGACGCGGGACTTGACCTCGGCGACCTGCGTGAGCAGATAGAGCCGGATGTCGAGCGCGACCTGATCGTTGCGGCTGCGGGCGGTGTGGAGACGTTTTCCGGTGTCGCCGATGCGGCTCGTGAGGATCGTCTCGATGTTCATGTGGATGTCCTCGGCGTCGGCGGAGAATTCGACCTTCCCCGCTTCGATGTCGGCGAGGATGTCACGGAGCGCCGCGACAATCTTTTCGGATTCCGACTTTTCGATGATGCCGCATTCGCCGAGCATCGTGGCGTGCGCGATGGAGCCTTCGATGTCCTGCCGGTACATCCGTCCGTCGAAGGAAATGGAGGAGTTGAAATCGTTGACGCGGGAATCCACGTCCTTTTTGAAGCGTCCCGACCAGAGTTTCATGTCTTACCTCGTATAAAAGCGGGGGAGACGGACGGCTCAGCCGTCCGTCCCCCGATTGTCGTGATTCGATTATTTCTGATTGCGCTTTGCGTCAAGCAGAGCCTTTTCCTTGATCGGAAGACCGAACAGGTTGATGAATCCAGCGGAATCCGCCTGATTGTAGTCCTGATCCTCGCCGAAGGAAGCCGTCTGCTCATCATAGAGCGTGTAGGGAGAGGTAACGCCTGCGTTGACGATATTGCCCTTGTAGAGCTTGAGCTTCACGTCGCCGGTGACGGTCTCGTTCACCTTGTCGACGAACGCGCAGAGCGCTTCGCGCAGAGGCGTGAACCACTGACCGTTGTAAACGAGGTCAGCCATCTTGGGCGCGACCTGCGCGTACATGAAGTGGAAGGTCTCCTTGTCGAGCGTGATGGTCTCGAGGACGTTGTGCGCCTTGTAGAGGATCGTGCCGGCGGGCGTTTCGTACACGCCGCGGCTCTTCATGCCGACCAGACGGTTTTCCACGATGTCAAGCAGACCGATACCGTTTTCGCCGCCGATCTTATTGAGCGCGGTGACAAGCTCGACCGGACCCATTTCCTCGCCGTTCAGCGCGGTCGGGATGCCCTTTTCAAAGTGGATGGTCACATAAGCGGGCTTGTCGGGAGCGGCTTCGGGGGAAACGCCAAGCTCAAGGAAGCCCGGCTTGTTGTACTGCGGCTCGTTTGCGGGAGATTCGAGGTCCATGCCCTCGTGGGACAGATGCCAGAGGTTCTTGTCCTTCGAGTAGTTGGTCTCACGGCTGATGCGCAGCGGAATGTTGTGCGCTTCGGCGTAGTCGATCTCCTCGTCGCGGGACTTGATGGACCATTCGCGCCACGGAGCGATGATCTTCATGCTCGGAGCGAACGCCTTGATGGTCAGCTCGAAGCGGACCTGGTCGTTGCCCTTGCCGGTGCAGCCGTGGCAGATCGCGTCCGCGCCCTCGGCGAGAGCGACTTCGACCAGACGCTTTGCGATGCAGGGACGCGCGTGGGACGTGCCGAGCAGGTAGTCCTCGTACTTTGCGTCAGCCTTGAGGCAGGGCCAGATGTAGTCTTCGATGTATTCCTTCTTGAGGTCGAGGACGATGAGCTTGGAAGCGCCGGTCTTGAGAGCCTTTTCTTCCAGACCGTCCAGCTCGGTCCCCTGTCCGACGTCGCCGGAAACGGCGATGATCTCACAGTTGTTGTAGTTTTCCTTCAGCCACGGAATGATGATGGAGGTGTCAAGACCGCCGGAGTATGCGAGAACGACTTTTTTGATCGATTTTTTGTCCATGATGGGATTCCTTTCTGAATCGGTAATGTTTTGTAAAACTATTATACTCCAAATCCTGCCTGATTGCAAGATGTATTCATCATAAATGCGTTAGAAGATTGCGCGTCAGGATTTGTCATTTGCAACAAATTTGCATATTTTCATGAATATCGCAGAGAATATACAAATAATCGCGTGTATTCCGATGATTCGCTGCATTGATATTCACTCGCGCAGCGTCTTCACGGCACTGCAAGGCAGCCGGACCAGAAAGTTCATGGCGCGGCGGACGCTTTTGCGGGCAGAATAACGAAAGCGGCTCCGCCGGGCGGACAGGTCTGCGCGGCGGTCTTCCGCCCGTTATCGCAATAATAAGGAGAAAAACATGAAAATTCTGCCGATCTTTCTCGCCGCAGCCCTGACGCTCGCCGCGCCCGCGCACACCGGACGTCAGGAGTTCCACTGGTTCTTCCAGAAGACCGAGGACCATTCCCCGCCCGCTCTGCCCGCCGAGCTTGCGTTCGCCGAACAGTACGGCGGATACGGTCTTGTTCATACCGACGAAAAGGTGATCTACCTCACCTTCGACGCCGGGTATGAGAACGGAAACGTCGAAAAGGTCCTCGACACGCTGAGCGCCCACGACGCGCCCGGCTGCTTCTTCGTGCTGGACAACCTCATTAAAAACAACACTGAGCTGGTCTGCCGGATGTTCGACGAAGGTCACTGCGTCGGCAACCACACGATGAAGCACCACAACATGGCGCGCCGCTCGGACGAGGAGCTGAAAAACGAGCTGGAGGGGCTGGAAGCGCTCTGTCTCGACTGCACCGGACACGCGCTCGATAAATTCTACCGTCCGCCCGAGGGAACGTTCAGCGAAGCCAACCTGAAGACTGCCGAAGCGCTCGGCTATAAGACGATCTTCTGGAGCTACGCCTACGCCGACTGGGACAACGACCGCCAGCCCGACCCGGAAAAATCGCTCGAAAAGCTGCTCGCCCACGTCCATCCGGGCGAGATCCTTCTGCTTCACCCGACCAGCGCGACCAACGCGGCGATCCTTGACGGCTTCTTATGCGCGCTCGAAGCCGACGGCTGGCGGTTCGGGTCGCTTAGTGAGCTTGGAGGTGAAGGCGCTTGAAGCGTCTGAGCGTTTTTCTCGCTTTTTCGGTCTTCCTGACGGTCCTGTGCGGCAGTCTGTCCGCCGCGCCTTTCCCGGCACGGAAGGATGAGAAAAATCCTCCGTCCGCCGCCCTCTCCGACTGCACGTGCGGCGGGTGCGAATCCGCTGACTGCGAATCCGCTGACCGCGCGTCCGCTGACTGCGAATCCCCTGACTGCGAATCC
>JAZRXB010000200.1:0-2652 GCA_045600005.1 Eubacteriales bacterium
ATCTCTCCTTTTCGGCGGACGCGCATAGCCAAGGGTTGAGGTGGGTGGGGGTACAGCTGAGCTGACGATTCCTTCCAGACAAACAAAGGGGGAGGGCGGAGTGCCGACCGAAGGTCGGCATAGACCTCTCGGCGTCTGCGATGGTCTTCTCCGCCCTCCCACATAGTGGAGAAACGGTTTGCGCCGCCGCGCCGGTTTGTGCCGTTCACACTGTCCGCGCCGGTTCGCGCCGCCTGCACCGTTCGCACCGCCCGCGCCGGTTCGCGCCGGTTCGCACCGCCCGCGCCGGTCTGCCGCCGACGCAAACGCCCGCCGCAGAATGCGGCAAAAACATGAAAAAGGCTTGACAAATCCGAAGAATCCTGCTATAATGAAGGAAATTTCTTCGCTGTGACCTGCCCCCCCGGTATCGATCGAATACCGGGAAACTTTTTTGTGGAGTGATAAACAGAAACATGACGCTCGGATTCCTATTCTTTTTCAACAGCGCTCTGCTCGGCGTTGGGCTTGCCATGGACGCTTTCTCCGTCTCGCTTGCCAACGGACTTGCCGACCCGCATATGAAACGCCCGAAAATGTGCGGCATCGCCGGGACCTTCGCCTTCTTCCAGTTCGCCATGCCGATGATCGGCTGGGTCTGCGTCCATACCATCGTCCGGACCTTTCAGGCGTTTGAAAAATTCATCCCGTGGATCGCGCTCGCTCTGCTCGGCTATATCGGCGGAAAAATGCTCGTCGAAAGCATCCGCGGCGGCGGAGAAGAGGACGGCGGCGCAGGCGCGCTCGGCTTCGGGCGGCTGATGGTGCAGGGCGTCGCCACGTCGATCGACGCGCTGTCGGTCGGCTTCACCATCGCCGATTACAACGCTTTCATGGCGCTGATCGCATCGCTCATCATCGCCGCCGTGACCTACGTTATCTGCATGGCGGGGCTGTATCTGGGACGGAAGTTCGGCACGAGACTCGCCGGAAAAGCCGGGATCCTCGGCGGCGTGATCCTCATTCTCATCGGGATCGAAATTTTCGTGACGGGACTTGTCGGTTAATGAAAGGAAAAATCATGGACGATAGCAAAAAAACGCCGGTCGAGGTGTCGGCGGCGCTCATCCGGGACGGGAAGGGACGCTTTCTGATCTGCCGCAGACCGGAAAACAAGGCGCGCGGGCTTCTCTGGGAGTTCGTGGGCGGCAAACGCGAGGCGGGCGAGACCGGCGAGGAAGCGCTCGTGCGCGAATGCCGGGAGGAGCTGGACGCCGGCGTGACGGTCGGGGACGTTTTCATGGACGTGACGCACGTCTATCCCGATCTGACGATCCATCTGACGCTCTACAACGCCGTGCTGTCGGACGGCGCGCCGCGTATGCTCGAACACGTCGGGATGATGTGGATCAGACCGGACGAGATCGGCCGCTTCGCGTTCTGCCCGGCGGACGAGACGATCCTTGAACGGATCCGAGAGAAATTCTGATCGGTCAAACCGGACGGAATGCCCGTGAATGAACAAATATCGCCATAATTATAACAATATTGTAAATAATGCAAAAACACCTTGCGTATTCCGGAAGAATATGGTATCATATCCTTGTGGGATAAACACATCGTCTGCTGCGGACGTTCGTCCTGCGGCAGGTCAGAACAATGAAAGAGGTATGGTATCATGAAAAAATTCCCGAAAGTACTGGCGCTTCCTATGACCGCTGCGATGATCGTCGGCATGAGCCTGTCCGTCAGCGCGATGTCGAACACGACAATCGCGTACTGGAACTTCGACGACGGCGCCTCTTCCTTTGCCGACTGGACGCTGATCGACGCGGACGGCGACGGCTGGGGATGGCAGGATTCGAACTCTGTTGCCGACAACGGCGGCTGGAGACCGACCTTCGGCGAGTCGTTCCGCTCCGCATCGTGGATCTTCGCGGACGGCGCCCTGACCCCGGACAACTGGGCGATCACGCCCGCGCTTGAGCTTGGCAATGACTCGTCCGTTTCCTTCTATGCGTGGGGAAGCTACTTTTCTACTCCGAAAGAGCATTTCGCGCTTTACATCGGCAAAACGCCTGACATCAGCGCGATGACGCAGGTTTCGGGCGAAGAAATCACGGCTTTCTACAACGGCGACAATTTCTACGAATATGATATCTCCAAATACGACAACCAGACGGTTTATCTGGCTCTGCGTCACTTCAACTGCACCGATCAGGACAGTCTGCTGGTCGACGACTTTACGGTATCCTCGCTGCCTCGTCAGAAGGGCTTTGCCATCGGTCTGTTCTCGTTCTTACGTCAGATCAGAGCTGCTGAAACCGAGAACGGCAAGGTCGAAGTGAGCCGCGACGCATCGGTCAAGGGTCGTCCGATCACGGTCACGGTCACGCCGGACGAGGGCTATGCGCTCGACACGCTGTCCATCGTGGACGCGGACGGCAATGAGCTTGCGTATGAAAAACTGAGCGAGACCGAATATCAGTTCACCATGGTGATGAGCAATATTATGGTCAACGCTTCGTTCGCCGAGATCGCTCCGGTCGAAGCTGCCGAATAAGTTTGTCAGGACGGCTGTCCAGACATTTCCGCTTTGAACCGACAGGGGAGGACTGCTGTCCTGCCTGACAACGATAGGGGAGGGCGGGGGAAACCAACTCAAACGCCGAA
>JAZRXB010000201.1:0-2507 GCA_045600005.1 Eubacteriales bacterium
ACAAAGTCTTTTCCCTTCGCCTTCGGCTTCGGGCAAAGACTTTGTTTGCCGCATTATACCACTCTTCTTTTATTTTTCTACTCAAAATGGTTCATATCTATTGACAACGCAGAAGAAAGTTTCAATAATTTTTTCAAAATCCCTTGACAAACGATCCCGGATGTGATATACTGTTGATGTTATCAGGATGGCCTGTTGGTCAAGCGGCTAAGACGCCGCCCTCTCAAGGCGGAAACGGGAGTTCGATTCTCCCACGGGTCACCACATAAAAAACCTCTTTTGTCTACCGGACAAAAGAGGTTTTTTCAACGAAATAAATCCCTTGCGGGATTTGTGAAATGCGCTTCGCGCGTGAAATACGCCTTCGGCGTGTGAAATGCCTGCGGGCGTAAGGGGGGGTATTTCATTGAAATCTTTCGCTTTTTCAGCTTAAAAATGTACCTGTTGGTCGTTCCCGGAAAGCGAAAGGAAACGCGGCGGACGGGCGGCGCGCGACCACGCCGCCCGTCTCGGTTTCCGTCGCCGCACAGGGCAGACACCTGATGTTCTTTCCCGGACAAACCGCCCGCCGCGATCCGTCAGCGCGGAAAAATGATCGTGGAAAGCGCTTTTCTCTGCCCTTCGGCCGGCGTTTTCAGCTTTCCGCAGTCAAGCAGCGTGCGCAGACAGTGGAGTAGGAACCACCCGTCCGAGTGAAAAAGGAACTGCAATTCGTATTCTCTGATTTTTCTGAGATGCTCCGGCACCGCGTCAAGCGACGCTCTGATATAGGGCGCTTTGATACGCTCGAATTCGTCCCCGTATTTTTTCTTGATCCGGC
Source organism: Eubacteriales bacterium (assembly GCA_045600005.1). GTDB lineage: Bacteria > Bacillota > Clostridia > Oscillospirales > CAG-272 > Flemingiibacterium. Next base: position 821 of record JAZRXB010000201.1, read on the forward strand.
AGGCGGTCCCGATCAGTTTCCCATGGATATCCCTGTTCTGAAGCCGGACGATCTGCCAGCGGGCTTTGAACTGTCCGTCCGGCGAGCCGCACGTCTTCATGTACCCGCGTTCCGCAAGCCAGAGAAAATCATCCTCGTTTCCGTCATCGCAGTACAGGGAAAGCACACGCTGAACATCGCGCATATTCTGCATATCCGGCGCGCCGCGTCCGCACCACTCGCTGTTGACCTGCCAGATCCGCAGATCGTCTTTTTCGTTCCACATCGGTCCGCACCAGTTTTTCATTTCAACATAGTCCGGCGGCAGTTTCAGACCGGGACGCTTCACGCAGGCGCTGAAAATGTTGTTCGAGCCGTCCGGTCGGACGGTCGAGACCTCGCGAAATCCGATCTTTTCGTCGAGCAGTTCCTCTCCCGCACAGGCGGCAAGATACGGGATCAGCGACCACAGAATGAAGTTATGATCCCTCGGACCGGCCGCATCCTCGGCAAACGTGACCGGCTTTTCCGTATATCCGCAGGAAATCCCCGGGTCGTCCAGAATGCCGCTCTCCGTCAGCTCGTCGAAAAGATCGTTTGCAAACAGGGCGGCGGCGCGCTTATACATCCCGTCCCGCGCACACAGAAGCTCGGATGTGGGTTCGTCGATGATGAAATTGCAGATGTATTTATCCTTCGCGGATCTCAGATAGCCGTATTCTTCGAGCGCTTCGGTCTCGCTCTCGATATAGACCGGCGACACGCCGAGGTCGTCGGCGATCTCATTTACGGTTTTGTTCGTGTCCCGCACAGAATAACAGATATTCTGTACCAGAACGGAGCGGAAGAATTCGTCGGGCGATCTCGTTCCGATGCTCCCGTTGATCCCATAGGAATCGAACCTGATCGGATCAAATCTCAGCTCACTTGTTTCTCTCACGGTGTTCATACCTCGTTTCAGTTCTTTTCGGGCTTCAAAGAGGTGCCACTTGACCGTTCCGACCGGGATCCCAAGCTCGTCTGCGATCTCGGCGAGCTTTCGCTGCTCGAAATAGTACGCGGCAACGATCCTTCTCTGTACCTTAGTCAGATACGCGATCTCACGCCGGAGCGCCGCGGACTGTCCGCCGTCGTCCCCGTCCGGCTGAGCGTCCGGGTCTTCGAGCGTTTCTTCCAGCTCGTCAAGAGAAACGCCGACCGCCGTTCGCGCATTGTCGCGGTAATAGTTGGCAAGCATATGGTGCGCGATCGTCCAGATGAACCGGTCGGCGTCCCCGATCTCCGTTCCCGTCCGCAGAGCGCGGCAGGCTTTGAGCAGAATTTCCTGCGAAAGGTCCTCCGCGTCCTGTAAGGTTTTACAGCGTTTCAGCGCGAATCCGAAAACCGGTCTGACAAACCGTTCAAGCATCTTTCCCGCATCCTGTTCGGTCATGGTATCACCCCTTTTGGTACAATATTAGCGTAGCCGCAGGTCGATACCACGACAGTATTTACGGCTATGCTTATTTTTGTTATAATAAGGTGGTAATGGACTGACGGTCACTCCTTTGAACTATGCGTTCGCGGCAGAAAGCGTCATCCGCCACCTTGTTATAAAGATTCGATTAAGCAGGTTGTACCGGATTTTGACAGAGGGGGTACCCCCTCTGTCAAAATTTCGCGTTCGCGTCACGAACCAAAATGAATCGTAATAAGCCAGGCGGAAGCA
>JAZRXB010000202.1:0-4256 GCA_045600005.1 Eubacteriales bacterium
GACATGGCTACGATCCGACTTCCGGGACCGAACGGTCGTCGCGGTGGAGGAGATACAGGTCGATGCGGTCGGTTTTCAGCTTCGCCAGCGAATCGTGCGCGTCGGACAGAATGTCGAAATCGGTCACGCGCTCGCGCCAGCGGTTCGGATGCGCGCATTTGGTCAGCACGACACAGCGTTCCCTGACGCCGCGCTCCGCCATCCACGCGCCGAGGACTTCCTCCCCGTAATGCGCCGCGCAGTCGAACGTGTTCACGCCCGACGCAAGCACACGGTCCAGAAGCTCAAACGCCGCGTTAAGCTCGGCTTCTCCGCCCTTTGCCGCTTCGCCGATCACCCGCGCCGCCGTGCCGAACACGAGCCTTGAGACAGGCGCGTCAAGACCCGGAATGTTCCCGTACCGCATGGTCACACCCCGTTGACGATGTTCGTCGGCTTGCCGTCAAGCCACGCGCGCAGGTTGTCGAGCGCGTAGTCGATCAGCCGCTGACGGCAGTCGAGCGCCGCCCAGCTGATGTGCGGCGTGATGAAGCAGTTCTTCGCCGTCAGAAGCGGGCTGTCCGATGAGATCGGCTCGTTTTTCACCGCGTCAAGCCCGGCGGCGTACAGACGCCCGTCGTTCAGCGCTTCTGCGAGCGCGTCTTCGTCGACCAGTCCGCCGCGGCTGTTGTTGATAAGGATCGCGCCCTTTTTCATCTTGGCGATGGCTTCGCGCGACAGAATGTTCCCGGTCTCCGGCAGAAGCGGACAGTGGAGGAACACGACGTCGGACGACGCGAGCAGCGTGTCGAGATCGGTATAGCGAAGCGTTTCGGTTTCGAGCGAAAGGTCCGGGAAGGAATCGTAAGCCAGCACCTTCATGCCGAACGCCTGAACCATCCGCGCGGTCAGCTTTCCGAGCCGTCCCAGACCGATGATGCCGCAGGTCTTGTTTTCCAGCTCGATGGACGGATAGTCCCAGAAGCACCAGTCGCGGTCGCTCGTCCGGCGGCCCTTGCGGACCTCCGCGTCGTGATGCGCCACGTGGTCGGTGATCTCAAGAAGCAATGCGACCGCGTGCTGCGCGATCGCTTCCGAGCCGTAGGACGGAACGTTCGCCACCGGAATGCCGCGCGCCGCCGCCGCTTTCACGTCGACCGTGTTGTAGCCGGTCGCAATGACCGACAGGAAGCGCAGATCGGGAAGCGCATTGATCGTTTCGGCGGTCAGGACCGTCTTGTTGAGGAACACGACCTCCGCACCGGCGGCACGGGATACGATCTCGTCCGGAGACGTGCCGGCATACCGCGTCACCTCGCCGTATTTTTCGTATCCGCTCCAGTCGATCTCGCCGGGATTTTCTCTCGGATGGTCAAGAATGACGATCTTTCTCATTTGATCTCCTCTAAAACTGCCATTTCCTCGTTGAAGCCGCGCATGAAGAAGTCCTTGTCGGTCGCGTTCCAGAGGACGTTGCAGCCCATCGCGCGGTATTCCTTCGCCAGCACCTCGTTGTCGCAGAAGATGCCGCAGGATTTGCCGTAGGAATTGCTGATGTCGAAAATTTTCCGAATGGATTCCTTCATGATGCCGCTGCGGATGTTTTTCGGCGTGCCGACCATGATCGACAGGTCGTAGGGACCGATCATGACGGCGCTGATGTACTGCCCGTAGGCTTCGAGCATGGAAGGAAGCGCCTCGATGCCCTTCGGCGACTCGATCTGCGGCATCAGGAAGCGGGTCTTCGGGAAATCGGCATAGGCTTCGCCGGGACGGAATTGCGCGTGACCGCCGCTTCCCTTGCGTCCTTCGGGAGCGAAAAGGAGCGCGTCGACCGCGGTGCGGAGCTGTTCGAGCCGTTCGGTGCGCGGGAGCATCACGCCGTCCGCGCCCATGTCGATCGCCTTGGCGATCAGATGATATTCGCTGTCCTGCGCACGGATGAACGCCGGAAGGCCCATCAGGCGGCAGACCTGCAAAAGTCCGACCGTGTTCTGCGTGTCGAAAACGCCGTGCTCGGCGTCGAAAAGCACGAAATCGAGCGTATCCCGGTTCATCGCTTCGAGGATCAGAGAATTGTTGAAGATCGCCATCGTCGTGCCGATGATTTTTTCGCGGTTTGCAAATTTCGCCGCGAGAGCTTCGTATTTATTCATCATTCTACCTTATTTCTCATGATACAGAGTGCGGCTTTCGCCGTCAGAGGGGACGGGGAAAGCCGCGTTTTACCGTTTACGGGAGCTGTTTTGCTCTTTCGACCGCGTTGGCGATCACTTCGTTCAGTTCGGTTTCGATGGATGCAAGGGTGGAAACGAGCGGCTTGGAGCCGGTGTGAACGACGTCCGTAGAGATCGGCTGACGGACATACTGGAACCACGGGCATTCGCCGAGGTCGAGCGTGCGGGTCGAGCGGATGAGCTCGAGCATTTCGACCGATTCATCGTCGCGGACAGCCTTCTGGAGGACGACGTTATCGTAGTAAGCCGGGAAGACGTAGCGGGCGGAGCCGGACGCGAGCGCCTCTAAGATGACCGACGTGCGGGCGGGGTCGGGATTCGTGACCGGGACGATGTGGAGCCAAGCGTCCACGACGCGGGTGACGTAGTTTTCCTGCGCCTCGTCGTACTTCGGATACGGCAGAACGCCGAAATCGGTCTCCATATCGCGCAGCGTGAGCAGCTTTGCGATGACCGTGCCGCAGAGGAGCGCCTGACCGTTCTTGAAGAAGTTCATCGCGGAGTCGCGGCTGCTCTGATTGAACTGACGGCACCAGATGTGGTCGCCGCTTTCCATTTCCTTGACCGTGCGCTCGATGCAGGCGATGATCTTTTCGTTCGATTTTGCGGCGAAATACGGGATATCGTTTTCGTCCTTTTCGATGGTATGAGCGCCGCTGAGGTTGTAGAGCGACGCGACGATATCATCGGCGCTTCCCACGAAGCCCCACTGGTCGTTTGAATCCATCTTGCTGTCGCCGTTGATGTCCTTGGCGACCGAACGCGAATAGGTGTACATCTGATCGACCGTCCACTTGCCGTCCTTTACAGTCTTGTAGAGGTCGGGAATCTTGAAATCGTCGGCGATGGTCTTGTTGTACAGTAAGCACGCGGCGCGCTCGAAGGTGTAGATCGACTCCTCGCTGTAATAGAAGAAGGACTTCCCGGCGATGGTCATCGCGTCGTTGATATCGTGCAGATAGTACGGCTTTTCGGGGTTCAGATAGATCAGCTTGTCGACCGGCATGATGTAGCCCTCAAGCGCGGCGGCGAAGGCTTCGCGGTTGATGAGCATGATCGTGTCGTAAGCGTCGTCGCCCGCGGTGACGGTGCTTCTGAGCGTGGAGCTGCAGTCTCCCCAGGATTTTTCGGAGCATTCGAATTTGATGTTGAAGCGGTCTTCGATCTCGCGGTTGCGGGTGTAAAGCGAGTCGTTGAGGACTTCCCCGTTCAGCTCGGTGTCAAAGAGGGTGAACGTGCCGTTCGGGTCGTAGGTGCAGGAGAGGACGCGGAAGACGTAGCCGCCGAAATCGAACTCGCCGAGATCGTCGAGGAGCGGGTCTCTCACCTCAACGGGTTCGGTGTCCTCGGCGGAGGTGGTTTCGCCCGACGGACCGTCGTCGGCAGGAGTTGAGCCGCAGCCTGCGGCAGAGGAAGCGAGCAGAGCGGCGAGAAGAATGACAGAGATACTGCGTTTCATGCTTTTCATAGCTGTTCTCCTTTCAATTTGTGTAATCGGTTACATATTGCGGCACACGGAGCGGATCCCGCCGGAACGCGGCGGAATGTAACCGTTTACAGATTTCAATTCATTGTATCATAGCCGGGGGGATTTGTCAAGCCCTTCGGAGAAAAATGTTTGGCTCCTGTTCCGAAGGGCTTATACGAACCGTCGGTTTGGCTTCCGGGAGGAAGGAAAAGACCATCTCAGACGCCGAAGGTCTTCTCCTCCCTCCCCTTCCACAGTTCAGCTGAATTGTTCGCAAGTTCTTTCCCCACCCACCTCAACCCGTGGCTGTGCGGCGTTCTCCATAGTGATGGTTGAGATTTCAGGCGACCGCCGAACGACGGTCTTGTGTGAAGCCGCTGGCGACTGCCGAACGACGGACAAGCGCGAATCCGCTGGCGATTGCTGACCGAACTGCCTGATTCAGTCAATGAATCGCTCGATTTGCTTCGGGGAGGGAGGAAAAAACCATCTCAGACGCCGAAGGTCTTCTCCTCCCTCCCCTTCCACAGTTCAGCTGAATTGTTCGCAAGTTCTTTCCCCACCCACCTCAA
>JAZRXB010000203.1:0-4530 GCA_045600005.1 Eubacteriales bacterium
TGTCGGCAAAGCCGACATAAAAACGGATTTTATTATAACGTTTGTCATCTCAAAGCATTAAACAATCGACTATCAGCAATTCGTACTCCTATAATTTTAACACATCCGCCATAATATTACAATATGTAATTAGAAAATTCCGGGTATAATAAAAATGAAAAGGATTTCAGACCAAGGATCAATCAGCGGAGGACATCCCATGAAAAATCAACGTACCGTCGAGCTTCGCATCGGCGACGACCTGCTCGAAAAACTGTATTTCGTCGCGGCAAGCGAAGGCCGCACCCTCAACAACCAGTTCCTTCTGATGGCGCGCAACAGCGTCGCGTATTTTGAAAAGACGAAGGGACACATCACGCCCGCGCAGCTCAAAGAACAGCGTGAAGCGATGGAAAAGGAGTTGTCCCGGAATGAGTGAGAACAAAACGGTCAGTGTCTCCGGAGAACCGCTGGAGATCGAGCGGAAATATCTGATCGGATACCCTTCTCCGGAGCTTCTGACCGCGCTCGGCGGCGTGAAGATCGACATCGTGCAGACCTATCTTACGCCGGAAGGCGACTATGAACGCCGCGTCCGCTCGTGGAGCGAAAACGGCGTCACCACCTATTTTGCGACTTCCAAATGCCGGGTCGGCGAGATCAGCCGGATCGAGCTGGAGCGCGTCATAGGCGAAGCCGAATACGCTTCGCTTCTGAAAGAGGCCGCGCCCGGGATGCGTCCGCTCGTCAAGACCCGCTGGCGCATCCCCTACGACGGAAAATGCGTCGAGGTCGACGTTTACCCCTTCTGGAACGACCGTGCCGTCGCCGAGGTCGAGCTGTCGGATGAAGCCGAACCCGTCCGTCTGCCTCCGGCTCTCACGCTCATCCGGGAGGTCACGCCGGAAAAATGGTACAGGAACACGGTTCTTGCCATGATTTCACCCGAAGAAGCCCAAAAAATCCCGATTGAAACAAAGCTGTAAAAAAGCTCTGCATATTTTTTTGAACTTTTATCGTTTTGAGTCTTTACAAAACGGCTGAAAAGTGGTATTATTATATTGTGGCGTTTCTGCGCTCCACTGTGCGGAAACGTGATTTGATGCACAGTCAAATATATTTTTACAGGAGGAATTCCACCCATGGCAAGAAAAAAGATTTCCATGGACGGTAATCAGGCTGCCGCTCACGTAAGCTATGCGTTTACGGAAGTTGCCGGTATCTACCCGATTACCCCGTCCAGCCCGATGGCAGACTACGTAGATCAGTGGTCCGCTCAGGGTCTGAAGAACATCTTCGGCACGCAGGTCAAGGTCATTGAAATGCAGTCCGAAGCAGGCGCAGCCGGAACCGTTCACGGTTCTCTCGCAGCCGGCGCTCTTACCACCACCTACACCGCATCTCAGGGTCTTCTTCTGATGATCCCGAATATGTACAAAATCGCAGGCGAACTGCTTCCCGCAGTTTTCCACGTCTCCGCACGCTGCGTCGCGTCTCACGCGCTGAACATTTTCGGCGACCACTCCGACGTTTACGCCTGCCGTCAGACCGGTTTTGCCATGCTCGCCGAAACCAACCCGCAGGAAGTCATGGACCTCGGCGCAGTCGCGCATCTGGCCGCCATCAAGGGCAAGGTTCCGTTCATCAACTTCTTCGACGGCTTCCGCACCTCTCATGAGATCCAGAAGATCGTAGCCTGGGACTACGACGATCTGGCAGAGATGGTCGACATGGACGCAGTCAACGCTTTCCGCGCACACGCTCTGAACCCGGAACATCCCGCTCTCCGCGGCTCCGCTGAAAACGGCGATATCTTCTTCCAGCACAGAGAAGCGTGCAACAAGTACTATGACGCTCTTCCGGCTATCGTCGAAGAGTACATGGACAAGGTCAACGAAAAGCTCGGCACGAACTACAAGCCGTTCAACTACTACGGCGCGCCGGACGCTGAGCGCGTGATCGTCGCCATGGGCTCCATCTGCGACGTTGCAGAGGAAGTCATCGACTACCTGACCGCCAAGGGCGAGAAGGTCGGTCTCGTCAAGGTCCGTCTGTACAGACCTTTCTGCGCAGACAAGCTCATCGCCGCTATCCCGGCAACCGCAAAGTCCATCGCGGTTCTTGACAGAACCAAGGAACCCGGCTCCCTCGGCGAACCGCTTTACCTCGACGTCGTTACCGCGCTTGCACAGGGCGGCGTAAAGGCAAAGATCGTCGGCGGCCGTTACGGTCTCGGCTCCAAGGACACCACGCCCGCTTCCATCTTCGCAGTTTACGAGAACCTCGCTGCAGCTGAACCGAAGAACAGCTTCACCATCGGCATCGTCGACGACGTTACCGGTCTCTCCCTCGAAGAAAAGCCCGCTCCCGACACCGCAGCTGAAGGCACCATCGCCTGCAAGTTCTGGGGTCTCGGCGGAGACGGCACGGTCGGTGCAAACAAGAACTCCATCAAGATCATCGGCGACCACACCGATAAGTACATTCAGGCTTACTTCCAGTACGACTCCAAGAAGACCGGCGGTATCACCATTTCCCATCTCCGTTTCGGCGACAAGCCCATCAAGAGCCCGTACTACATCAACAAGGCAAACTTCGTCGCCTGCCACAACCAGGCATACCTCACCAAGTACGACATGATCTCCGACGTCAAGCCGGGCGGCACGTTCTTACTTGACTGCCAGTGGACTCCCGAAGAGCTCGACGAGCATCTGCCGGCATCCGTGAAGTCCTACATCGCCAACAACGACGTCAACTTCTACATCATCAACGCTACCTCCATCGCCATGACCCGCATCGGCAACGCGAAGGTCAAGAACACCGTTCTTCAGTCCGCGTTCTTCGCACTCGCAAAGATCCTTCCGATCGAAGAAGCTATCGAGTACATGAAGAAGATGGCATACAAGTCCTACATCAAGAAGGGTCAGGCTATGGTCGACCTCAACTATGCGGCTATCGAAGCAGGCGCAGATGCATTTGTCAAGGTCGATGTTCCCGCCGCATGGAAGGATGCAGGTCAGACCGCTCCGAAGGCTGACGCAGAAGGCGCACGCGCCGATCTCGTCGACTTCGTAAACAAGGTCGTCGAACCCGTTGACGCTATGGCGGGCGATAAGCTCCCCGTTTCCGTCTTTGAAAAGTATGTCGACGGTCAGTTCCCGCAGGGCGCAGCAGCTTACGAAAAGCGCGGCGTCGCAGTCATGGTTCCGTCCTGGAATCCGGCTCTCTGCGTACAGTGCAACAACTGCGCGTTCGTCTGCCCGCACGCTGCGATCCGTCCGTTCGCTATGACCGAGGAAGAAGCAGCAAACGCTCCGGAAGTCACCAAGTTCACCGCAAAGCCCGTCATCAAGACGAGCTACAAGTTCACGATGGCGATCAGCCCGCTCGACTGCATGGGCTGCACGCTCTGCGTAAAGGCGTGCCCGGTTTCCGCAAAGGCGCTTGAAAAGGCAGCTGTGGAAGCAAAGGCCCTGTATCCGGACGATCCCAAGAAGGCAGCCAAGGAAGCCGCAAAGATGGCAGCTGCAAAGTCCGCCATCATCATGGTCCCGCAGGAAAAGGAATCCGCACAGCAGGCAGCGTTCGACTATGCGGTCGCCAACGTCTCCGAGAAGAAGGAACTCATCAACGCAACCGTCAAGGGCAGCCAGTTCAAGCAGCCGCTGCTTGAGTTCTCCGGCTCCTGCGCAGGATGCGCCGAGACCTCCTATGCACGTCTCATCACCCAGCTCTTCGGTGAGAGAATGTACATCTCCAACGCAACCGGATGCTCCTCTATCTGGGGCGGCTCCGCACCGGCAACTCCTTACACCGTCAACCGCGAATCCGGCAAGGGTCCGGCATGGGCGAACTCCCTGTTCGAGGACAACGCTGAGCATGGTCTCGGTATGTACCTCGGTCAGAAGACCATCCGCGCTAACATGATCGCAAAGATCGAAGAGTGCGCAGCATCCGACAAGTCGTCTGCTGAATTCAAGGCAGCCGCTAAGGCATTCCTTGACACCAAGGACGACGGCAGCGCAAACGGCGCGACCGTTCCCGCTCTCATCGCAGAGCTCGAAAAGGCCGCAGCAGCAGGCTGCCCGATCGCTCCGCAGGTTCTCGCCAACAAGCAGTACCTCGCAAAGAAGTCCGTCTGGATCTTCGGCGGCGACGGCTGGGCATATGACATCGGCTTCGGCGGTCTGGACCACGTTCTCGCATCGGGCGAGGATGTAAACGTCATGGTATTCGATACCGAAGTTTACTCCAACACCGGCGGACAGGCTTCCAAGGCTTCCCAGATCGGTCAGGTCGCACAGTTCGCAGCAGCAGGTAAGGCGATCGGCAAGAAGAACCTCGCCGAGATCGCTATGTCCTACGGCTACGTCTATGTCGCACAGATCGCTATGGGTGCTGACATGAACCAGACCCTCAAGGCTATGACCGAAGCTGAAGCTTACCATGGTCCATCCCTGGTTATCGGCTACTCCCCATGCGAAATGCACAGCATTAAGGGCGGCATGATCAACTGCCAGAACGAAATGAAGAAGGCTGTTGACTGCGGTT
>JAZRXB010000204.1:0-6036 GCA_045600005.1 Eubacteriales bacterium
GAAATACGCAAAATCCGCCGGACCCGGTGTGTCCGGCGGATTTTGATTGCGCTGTTCTGACAATTATTCAGCGGATTCGTCTGCTGCCGCGGATTCATCTGCTGCTTCTGCGGGAGCTTCTTCCTTTTCCGCTTCTTCGTCGAGTTCGAGAGATTCGATGATCTTTTCGTCGATATCCCAGTTCTCGTCCTGCGTTTCGGTCTCGTCCATTTCGGTTTCAGCCTCTGCGTCTTCCGCTTTGGTTTTCTTTTTGCAGAGTTTGATGATCACGAAAATGATGCCGGCTGCTGCCAGAATGGCGCCGGTGATGATCAGCGCGAGTTTGAGTGCCTTAGACTTCTTCATAATTTCCCTCCCAGCTTTCAGTCTGATGTGAAAGCAATGTTTAGATTGAGGACAGGCTTATTTCGCCGATCCGAGTATTTACCAATAATGATTATAGCATACGAGGATAAATATTCATAGGAGAATTTATGAATATTTCGTAACATTAAGACAAATTCTGCCGGTCTGTGGGATGCTTTTAATCTGATGAAAATATTTTTTCTTCTCAAAGTAACTTCCACCGCCTTTTCCACTGTGGAAGTTACTTTGAGAATTTACTGCAGAAAAAATATCCGATAAAATTTTCAAAACCTCTTGACAGAACCGAAATACTGTGTTATACTATACGAGTAGTCAATCAATGACGCGCTTGGAGAAGTCGCCTAGTTGGTCGAGGGCGCACGACTGGAAATCGTGTAGGCCTTAAAAGGGTCTCCAGAGTTCGAATCTCTGCTTCTCCGCCATAAAAAACCTCGGAAAATTTTGTGTTTTCCGAGGTTTTTTGTCTGTATTCAGATAAAGTCTGTAAGGTGACCGGGCTTTTCCGGAAAGCGAAAACCCCCTCCCGATTCCCAAACGGAACCACGGGGAGGGGGACAGAAAAGGATGGTGTGATCACCGATAACAAGTATATCACAAATGGAAATAATTGTCAAGTGGTTTTGGAAAAATTTTGAAATTTATGCTGTTTCATTCATGATACGGAAACATCTGCCGCAGTCTCTGACGGGGACGTGAGGATTCGGGATGCGTAGCGGTAAATGAACCTGAAAACAATGCATTTTCATTTTTTTGCCTGTTCCGCATGGTCTGTCAGGCGGCGGGTTTCCGATTTTGTGATGTCTTTGTCCGATTTTGTCTCTTGCTCCGGCAGGACAGCTGTGTTATAATGATATCATAAATATTTTATATATGGAGGAGAATTTATGATGTCAACCTTTAAGCGTACCGTTTCGGCGGCTCTGACCCTTATGCTGGCAGTTCTGTCCTTCGGATGCGGAACGGAGACCGCGCCGTCCGGCGAGACTTCGGCAGACGCGCCGTCCGTGACCGAAGCGCCCGTCACCGAACCGGCGCCGATCAACAATCTGCCTGAGCTCGATCTCGGAAATTACGAGCTTCGCGTCCTCAAGCAGGATCAGGACAAGATCCTGTGGTGTCCGAACAAGTTCGCTCCGGAAGAGGAAAACGGCGACGTTCTGAACGATGCCTACTACCGCCGCAATCTCCTTGTGACCGAAAAATACGGCTTTTCCATCAAGGAAACCATCATCCCCGGCGAACCGCAGACCGAGATCAACCGTCTCATCGCGGCGGGTGACGACGCCTATGATATCGTGCTGATGTATTTGAACAAGGCGAACGCTTCCTACGACGGCAGCTTCCTTGATTTTTACACGCTGCCCTACCTTGATCTGTCTAAGCCTTACTGGGATCAGGCGCTGATGCGCGATATGACCGTGGGCGGAAGGCTCTGCCTGATGACCGGCGACCTGATCGTTCAGTCGCGCGACGACAACGCGCTGCTGCTCATCTACAACAGCCCGCTTGCCGAGGATTTCAAGCTCGGAAACCTCTACGACACCGTCCGCGACGGAAAATGGACCTATGACAAAATGTACGACTGCATCAAGGTCGTTTCCGCCGACCTCGACGACCCGGCGGTGAAAAACGAAAAGGACCGCATGGGCGTGATCTATTCGGGCGGCGACGTGGGACCCAGTTACTTCGCATCCTGCGACGTGCAGCTTTTTACGATGAATGACGGAAAGCTCTCCTTCACCGGAGACGCGGAACGGGTCTACGGCGTTTACGAAAAGGTCCAGAAGATCTTCTCCGACCATGAGCTTTCGCTCGACCAGCAGACTATTCAGTCGAACGACCGCATTTCGGTGCTGGGAAGCGTCCTTGACAACAAGCTCTGCCTGTTCGAGGTCATGTCGCCCGGCACGGTGCAGAGAGCGGCGTTCCGCGAGGTGAAGGCGAACTTCGGTATGCTCCCGCTTCCCAAATACGAAGAGAAGCAGGAGAGCTACCGCACCTCGATCGGCGTCAGCACCGCGTATATCTATCTGCCCGCGACGATCAAGTCGCCCGACAAGGTCGCCTACATCCTCGAAGCGATGAGCAGCGAATCGGGAGAGCTGGTCGAGACCTATTTCACCCGCTGTCTCGAGGGCAAGTTCTCGCGCGACGAGAACGCCTATGAGATGATGCGCATTGCGACCGACAACGTGATCTACGACATGGGCTTCTTATACAACTTCGGCGGCATCGGCACGGCGATCAAGGACGGGCTGATGAACAGCTCGACCGGCTATGCGTCGCTGGTCGCGGGATTAAAGACCGCCGCCGTCTCCGCAATGGAGAAAGCGGTCGAAGGCTTTACCAAATGATTTTCCCGGCGGGACCGAAAGGTCCCGCCGCTTTTTTGTGATTCCGGGCGTTTCCTCTTGCAAAAATGCGGATGTTCTGTTATAATTATGAAAAAACAGATTCGGAGGGATTCTCATGTATCAGGAAGACCGAATGACGGCGCTCCCTTACCGCCGCCGGATGCTCGCCGAGACGGACGCTTATCTCGAACGGCTCCGCGCCGAATGCGGCGAACGCAGAAAAGCCTATTTCACACCGGATCTTTCGTCGCCCGAAGCCTATGAAGCCTCGCTCATACCGTACCGCCGGGATTTCATCGCCATGCTCGGACGGCCTTTGACCGAATACCCCGCCGAAGCGCCGGAAAACGCCGAGTTTCTGCCGCTCGGCGAGGATGAGCTCGGAAAGATCGAACGGGTCTGGATCGAAGCGCTGCCGGGGCTGTGGACCTACGGTCTGCTGTTCACGCCGGACGGGGACGAGCCGTATCCGTTTGTCACCGCGCTTCACGGCGGGCAGGGAACGTGCGAGATCGTGTCGAGCTTCTATAACAGCGCGAACTACAACGATCTCGTGCAGCGTCTGCGCGGAAAGCTGCGCGCGATGGTCTTCGCGCCGCAGCTCATGCTCTGGGGCGAGCAGTACAACGAGGACAAACAGAAGGACGATTCCGACCATATCGGCTATGAAACGAAGCTCCGGCAGGTCGGCGGCTCGATGGCGGCGCTCGAAATTTTCCGCATCATGCGCGGCGTTGACTGGCTGATCGAACACAAAAACGTCGACCGTTCCCGCATGGGCATTCTGGGACTGTCCTACGGCGGCTTCTACACGCTTTTCACGGCGGCAGCCGACCCGCGCTACAAAGCCGCTCTGTCGTCCGGCTTCTTCAACGACCGGACCCGGTACTGCTGGGCGGACTGGGTGTGGAAGGATTCCGCGTCGCGTTTCCTCGACGCGGAGGCGGCGAAGCTCGTCTGCCCGCGCACACTGATCACGCAGATCGGCGAAAGCGACCAGCTGTTTGAACCGGGAAGCGCCGAAGCGTCGGCGGCGGACGTGCGCGCCTGCTACGAGAAGCTGGGGCTCGGCAGCCGTTACCGTCACACGGTCCGTCCGGGCGGACATCAGTTCAGCCCGCTGGACGACGATCTTGATTTCTTCGTCAAAGCACTGTCATAAGGCGGCGCGGAGGAAAAAACGATGGGCGGCTGTGACTGGATGAAAAGGAGCGTCGGCGCGAGCTTTCACCGGGTCTCGATGAGCAGAGGACAGAAATCGATCCGAATTCGCTCAGGCAGTTTGCACGGGCGGCGGAACGGATATAGTACCGGATACGCCGGATGCGCCGGATGTGTTGGATACGCCGGACGAACCGCATGAAGCGGATGCGCTGTATGTACCCGATCCGCCATACGCGCCGCACGGACCTGACCGTCCGCGCGGCGCGTTTTTCGGTGAGACGTTTATTTCAGCTTTTCCGGCATATGATCGAGCATATTTTCGATGAAAATGCCGTACCCTCTGGTCGGGTCGCTGATGAAAACGTGCGTGACCGCGCCGACCAGCCTGCCGTCCTGCAGGATCGGCGAGCCGGACATTCCCTGTATCACGCCGCCGGTCGCCGTAAGAAGGTCAGGATCGGTCACGGTGACGACAAAATTCCGCGTGTCCCTTCCGGTCCGGTCGACGGCGGACAGCATGACGGCATAGCGGCGGACGCCGGAGCCGTCGATCGTACAGAGAAGCTCTGCGGGTCCCTCACGCACCTCGTCCGCCGGTGCGGGCGCGACGGTCTCACACGGCGATTCGGGCGGCAGTCCGGCGAATACGCCGAAGACGCCGCATTCGTTATTGCCGATCAGCGTGCCGTTTTTGCCTCCTGCAAAGCTGCCGCGCAGCTCGCCCGGCTCGCCGGGCTTTCCTTTCAGGATGCCGCTGATCGACGCGCCCGAAACGAAGCCGCGGTCGAGCGGGACCGGATCTCCCGTTCCGCCGTCGCAGATGCCGTGTCCCAGTCCCGCGAACACGCCGGTCTCCGGGTCGAGAAACGTCACGGTCCCGATGCCCGCGGTGCTGTCGCGGATGAGGATCCCCGCCCGGAAGCCGTCGGCTTCCCTCACCGGGACGAAGGAGATCTCGGACCGTTCCCCGCGGCGCTGAACGGTCAGCGTGAGCGTTCTGCCGCCCGACGACGCGATGCGCTTTGAGACGTCAGCCGCTCCCGTGACCGGCTGACCGTCGACGGCCGAAATGACGTCCCCCTTGCAGAGTCCGGCGTCTTGCGCGGGACTTTTCGGCGCGAAGCCGACGACCATCACGCCGTCGAGACTGACCCGGACGCCGAACGGGAATCCGCCGGGCAGCAGCCGGAGAGACGAGAGGTCTGCCGCCAGCACTGTCCCGGCGCCGGTGGTGAGAACAAGCCAGACACAGACGAGCGCTGTCAGCGCAGATGTTATCTTTTTCAAAACAGTTCCTCCGCACAGGACTTGATTGCGGCGAATCGTGTTCCGATGTCTGACCGCCCGCTTAATGTGCGCGTCGGGGCGTATTTTATGAGTAACAGTATTTTCACCGGATGGCGCGGCGGACAGCTTCGGGCAAAGCTGACTTTTTCCGGCTGTTTTCCGAATTTTTGCCGCACACGGGAACTTTTCCGTTTCGGAAACGTCTCATTTCATAACGGCGGACACTCCCGTCCGCCGCTTACTCTGGGAGGATTCACATGACGACCGAAAAACGAAAACCGCAAAAAGAAGGAAAGCTTGCCAAAGTCGTAAAAAGCAAGCCCTTTCTGATCACGCTGATCGTGCTTGTGTGCATGGCGGCGCTTTATATACTGTGCGTATTCTCGAACATTCCCTTTATCGCGTACTGGCGCGAGATCTATATCGAAACGGCGATGACGACCGCCGACCATCAGTGGCTGGCGACCGCGTTCATTCCGCAGAGCGTCATTGACAGGGTGATGGCGAATCAGGTGACCACCGACGACGTGATCGGCGGAGGGAAGCATCTGACCGAAACGACCGATCCGACCGCCGCGCCCGAAACCGACGCATCGGGCGCTTTCGAGACCTCCGCTCCTGCGGCTCCCGATACGCAGTCTCCGAAGCCTGTGGAGGAACCGCCGGATATCCTCGGTCAGCGTTCGCTGAAGGTCGGCGACACCGACTACGCGGGCTACACGGTCTCGGTCAACGATATCGACGAGGGCATCGTCGTGTCCGATATCGTCGGTACGAGCTACCGAGGCAAGGTCATGCTGATCGACGACCCGTCGCGGCTTTTCCTCGCCATGACGCCGGCGAAGACCGTGGAGGGGGTCGACAG
>JAZRXB010000205.1:0-36002 GCA_045600005.1 Eubacteriales bacterium
GGGGAAACCGCCGCTGTCACGGAGGAAGACACCTACGTATACGACAGTCTTCCCGCCGATCTCGATCTCGGCGGCGCGACCGTCTCCATTCACGTCCGCGGCGACGCGGGCAGCTTTCTTGAGGTCTCCGCCGAACAGACGGGCGAGGTGCTCGACGACGCGGTCTACAACCGCAACAAGTCCGTCGAGGAACGGCTGAACGTCGTGCTCGATCCCATCAAGGGCGCGGGCTGGGAAAAGTATTCGCAGGACCTCACCAAGGTGCGCTCCACCATCATGTCGGGCGACAACACCTATCAGATCATCGCGGGCTGGCGCGCCTCCGTGCCGAGTCTCGCGCTGGAGGGGTGCTTCCGGAATCTTCCCGATTACAAATATCTCGACACCGCGAAGCCGTGGTGGACGCAGTCCGCTGTGGAGGGCATGAACGTCGGCGGCACGCTGTGCTTTGTCACGGGCGATATCTCCATCATCACGGACTTGGGCGGCAGCTATGTTCTGTTCATGAACGACCGTGTTGCCTCCGAGTATGACATCTCCGGCGTCACGGATGCCGTTCTGGACGGTTCATGGACGCTGGATCGGCTCATCTCCGTTATCAAGAGCGTCGGCAAGGACGTCAACGGCGACTCCAAGCGCGACGACGGCGACTATTACGGTCTCATTCTCGACACCTACAACTCCGCCGACGCCTTTCTGACCGCGTCCGACATCCATCAGATCGCGCTGGACAAGGACGGAACGCCTGTCTATACGGAACAGACCGAGCGGCTCTCCCGTCTGATGGAAAAAATCTATCCGCTGTATTACAGCGAGGGCTACGATTCCTACCAGCAGGGAGATGTTGCGAAGGGCGTTTCGATGTTCAACGGCGGACAGGGGTTATTTACCGTGCGCGAGCTTGACACCGCGCGCGACGACTTCCGCAATATGGTGGACAGCTACACCATCCTTCCGATGCCGAAGCTGGACGACGCGCAGGAAAATTACGCCGTCTGCGCCTTCAACGGTGCGACGCTGTGGGGCATCCCGACGAGCAATCCCGATCCCGACACATCCTGCGCGGTCATGGAGGCTTTGGCGAGCGCGTCCTACAACGACGTGACCCCGGTCTATTTTGAAACGTGCTTACAGGACAAATACGCCCGCAACGAAAACACCATCCGGATGCTGGAAATCATCCGCGACTGTATGTATGTCGATTCCGAATATCTCTATGCGCCGCTGTTCGGCAACACCTGCTATGTCGTGCGCGATCTGATCTCCTCGAAGAAATCCGACGTCGCGTCGTGGTACGCGAAGAACTCGAAGAAGGTACAGAAGGAGATCGACAAGACGATGGAGAAGCTGGCGGCGCTGGAGGGCTGACCGCTTTGAAACGCGGCGTTTGAACAACGGAAAACACAGACGATAAGGGAGAAACGTCATGAAAATCGGACTGTTTGCCGACCCGCATTACTGCGCGGCGGACGTTCTGTGCCGGACGCGCCGTCCGCAGCTTTCCGCCGATAAGATCAGGGAAGCGCTCGAAGCCTTCCGGCGCGAGGGCGCGGAGCTGGTCGTTTCGCTCGGCGACCTGACCGACCACTGCGAAACGAAAGAGGAAGCGCTCGCCTGCGCACATGAGGTCTCGTCGCTTCTCGGCTTGTCGGGGATCCCGACTGTTGTGATCCCCGGCAACCACGACTGCTATGATTTTTCCGCCGAAGCGTTCGCCGCGCTGACCGGAACGCCGCGCCTGCCGTTTTCGCTTGACGCGGGCGGCTTCCGTTTTCTGGCGCTCGACGCGAATTACCGTTCGGACTTCCGGCGCTTCGACGAAGCGGGCGTTGAATGGACCGATTCCAATCTTCCGCCCGACGAGGTTTCGTTCCTGCGGATCGCGCTCGACAGAGCTGACCGTCCCTGCGTCGTGCTGATCCATGAAAATCTCGACCCGCTCGTCGAGCCGCATCATATCGTGAAAAACGCCGCCGAAGTCCGCGAAATCCTGCGCTCGTCCGGCAAAGTGAAATGCGTGATACAGGGGCATTATCATCCCGGCGCGGACCGGACGATCGACGGGGTGCGGTATCTGACCGTTCCCGCCATGTGCGAGGGAGAGGAGAACCGGTATATGCTCCTTGACCTGACCTTAAATGAAATTGACGTTGTTCTGACGGAAACGCGCGGGAGTCAGACCGGTCTGTTCACGGAAAACCTTGATGAAATAGGACGCGGAACCGAAGCCTGATTTCCACGCGACCGTTCCGATGTCGTCATCCGTCGTGCAGAGCAGACTGCGCGCGGCGCTGACGCGGCAGGAGATCAGGTACTGCCGCAGCGTTTTGCCGGTCTCTTCCTTGATGAGCGTGCTGAGGTAGTAGGGATGATAGCCGAAATGCGCGGCGATCGAGGCATTGGAAAGGTCGATCTCGGTGAAATGGATGCGGATATAGTCGGTCACAC
Source organism: Eubacteriales bacterium (assembly GCA_045600005.1). Lineage (GTDB taxonomy): Bacteria > Bacillota > Clostridia > Oscillospirales > CAG-272 > Flemingiibacterium. The sequence goes on from JAZRXB010000205.1 coordinate 2,449, forward strand.
GGCGCACGGTGTCGTAGTTCGGTCCGCGGACCGAGCGCAGCCGTGCGCATAATATTTCAAAAAGCGTATATTTGAGCAGCGCGGACGAGCTTTCATGATAGTAGGCTTCCTTCGCCTGAAAGGTGTTCGTCAGTCCCTGAAGCGGCTCGGAGAGCTGCATATCGTACAGGACGATCGGCTTTTCAAAGTCGGCGGGAAGCTCGTAGCGCGGGACATGAGAGGGGTCGTAATTGTCGTCCTTCGCCGTGCCGAGCGACGAGGACAGATAAGCAAAGCGGTCGGTCAGATCGAAGTCGAAGACGTAGAGCAGCAGATCGCGCGGCGCGTCGAACGAGAAGCGGTAGTGTGAAGCGGGCGGCAGGAACATCACCGTGTTCGGGACGATGACGTACTTTTCGTTTTCGATGCGGATGCTCCCGTTCCCCTTTTCGATGTAGAAAAGACGGCAGTCGTAGCAGACGCGGTACTTTCCCTCCATCAGATAGGAGGTGCTGCGATTGGCGAAGCGGATATGCGGATTGATCTCGTGCAGCTCCATGACACGCACGGCTCCTTTCGATTGCGGAAATGATCTTTGTTTTGTGCTATCGATACTTGGATTCCTTACACATTATAGCATAGATCCGTGATATAATCAAGGCGGCTTCTGAAAAATCAGGAAAAACATCAGGACGACGACCGACGTGTTCAGCACGGACCGTTATGACCAGATGGGCGGGCTGTCCTCTGCCTTCTCAGAGAGCCGGTCTTCTGCCGCAGGGACAAAAATGGGCGAAAAGTCCTCTGCGGCTCGTGCTGTTCTCAGGTTCGGCGATCCTGACGTGAAGCATTTTTGTCAAAACGATTGATTTCTTGTCAGATAGATGGTATAATAATGGCAGTCCGCAATGGCGGGCAGAGAGGCGGCGGACGTTCCCGATCCCGGCGGCTTGCCGACAGACCCGAACGACCGCCCCGGACGATGCTTATGGATGTGCTGATCGGAACAGGTTTTCTTCTGAAATCTTCTGAAACCGCAGCCGATGCTTTTCATGAAAGGACGCTCTTATGATGGATTCATTTTCCTTTGAGGATTTTTCGCTCTCGCTCTCGTGGCGCGCAGACGCCGAAGGACGGGAACTTGCCGACGGCGACCCCGTTTTCGCCGTCGAAACGGAATATGACGGAATTTCCCCGTCGCATCTCGCCGTCCGGTTAAAGATCACGAACCGTTCGGACGCGCCGCACACGGTCGGAAGCGCTTACCCGATCGTCGCGGAAAACCTGAGGATCGGCGGCTCCGACCCGGCCTCGTGGCGCGTATTGAAGGAATGCAGGCACAAGAACGATCTGCCCGGCACGTTCGTTCCGTCAAGGCGCGACGATGCGTTTTTCGACGCCTTCAACCGGCTGAGCGAGCAGGGCTCGCTCGAAGATTCCCGCCTGTCGGCTGAGCTGGAAAGCGACGAGATCATCGTGTTTCAGGATGAGACGTCCGGCAGAGCCATCGCGCTGTCCTTCCGTTCGGCGGGCATACAGCTGACCCGCATCTTCACCCGCTTTGAGGAGTCGAAGCCGGTCTGCGTCAGGCTCGGCGGCGATCTCAATCTGACGCTTGCGCCGGGCGCGTCGGTCTGCACCGAATGGGCGGCGGTCGATTTCACGGACGACCCCTACGCCGCGCTCGACCGCTTCACAGCGTATCTCGGACGGAACCGCCGCACGGTCTTTTCAAGGAAGCCGTTCGTCTATTCGACGTGGTACTATTACGGCGAGACGGTCACGGAAGCGGACGTTGACGAAAACCTCTGTGAGATCGAAAAGAAAAAGCTCCCGTTCGACGTGTTCCAGATCGATTCCGGCTGGGAGAAGACGCACGGCGACTGGGAAGCGAACGATAAATTCCCGTCCGGCATGAAGGCGGTCGCCGACCGTATCAAAACGCTCGGCATGACGGCGGGCATCTGGACCTGTCCGTTCACCGTCGAATTCGACAGCGATGTGTTCCGCGCGCATCCGGCGTGGTTCCTTCGCGACGCGAAGGGCGAGTTCATCCGCTTCAGGATCAACTGCGACTTTGCCGTGATGGATGTCACGAACCCCGAAGCGCTCGCATGGGTGCGCGGGCTTTACGAAAAACTGCGCGATTGGGGCTACGATTACCACAAGCTCGACTTCACCCGCGCGGCGTTCATGTACGACAAATGCGAACGCTATGACCGTTCGGTCACGATCACGCAGGCGTATCAAAAGGCGATGAAGATCATCCGCGAAGCCATCGGCAAGAGGGCTTATCTCGTCGTCTGCGGCGGGATGTACGACAGCCTCATCGGGATCTGCGACTGCCAGCGCACCGGCTCGGACGTCAAGAGCATGTGGCTCGACATGAACGGCAAAACGCCGAAGATCCCGTTCACGGTCAAGCAGAATTCCTTCCGCTGCTTCATGAACGGCTGGTGGCACAACGACGCGGACGCGCTGATGGTACGGCGCGACCCGGTCGGCGCGGCGGTCCCGCATCTGAGCATGGGAACGCTGACCGACGACGAAGCCGAGCTGTTCTGCGCGAACCAGTATTTCAGCGGCGGCATGATCTCGTCCTCCGAGCGTCTGACGCTCATCGACGAGGACCGTCTTCTTCTGCTGCGCCGTCTTTATCCGATTCTCGACACGAAGGTGAAGCCGCTCGGACTGTTCGGCGGCGAACGGTTCATCTCGTCGTTCCTCGTTGAGGTCGGCGGATGGGTCACGCTCTGCGCGCTCAACTGGAGCGACGCGGAAAAGCCGCTTGTCTTCACCGTGCCGGAGAACTTCGGGGCGCAGACGGTGCTTGCCGCGGGATATTATTCCAAGTGTCTGACGCGCGGTCTGCGCGCCGGGGAAACGGTCCGGTTCGGGACGCTCCGTCCGCACAGCGTCGAGGTGATCAAGCTCGCGCCCGACCGCTGGCCGCAGATCGTCGGCAGCAATATGCACTATTCGATGGGCGCGGAGCTTTCCATGCGGCTCGAATGCGGAGAGGGACGCATCCGCGGCGAAAACCGGTTCGGCATTCCCGCCCGCTACACGCTCGCTCTGCCGGACGGACGGCTCCTCGACTTCGGCTGTGAAGCATACGGGAAGCTCAACTTCTCGTTCCGGGAATGAGACAGACAGGGAAACCTTCCCCTTTGGCGCGGGAACGGAAAACTCTGACGGAACGCTTCCATAAACGTTCCCTCCGAAGCGCAGGACAGCCGCATACTGACAGAAAATGAAGAAGCCCGGCGTTTTTTTACGAAAAACGTCGGGCTTTTTCTTGATTTTGTCACGAATTCCTGCTATAATGAAAGAATAAATGAAGAAAGCTCCGGATCGGAGGACATGATATATGAAAAAATCCGTCAACTGTTTTATCGGGAAGCATCTGCTGTCGCTCGCGCTGACCGCTTTTCTTCTGCCCTGCGTTCCGGTCGCGGCGGCGGAGGAACCGGTCGGAATGATCGTCCTGCTCGAGGACGGCTTTTCTGCCGAAGCCTTTGCCGAAGCGGTTGAGAGGGGGATTCCGGGAGCGGAGGTCGAATGGGTCTACGGGACGCTGAACGGCGCCGCCGTCAGACTGCCCGCCGCTTCGGCGGCTCTGATCGCTTCGCTCGACGGCGTGGAGACGTGCTGGGAAAGCGGCAGTTGGGAAGCCGACGGCGCGTTGACCGCTTCGCTTCTCCCGCTGTCCGGCGGCGCGGTCGACCCGGTATCAGCCGAATACGCGAACGGCGCTTCCCGGCTGGTCGGCGCAGATCGGATCGCTTATACCGGAAAGGGAACGGTCGTCGCCGTCATCGACACCGGCTGCGACGTGACGCATCCCGCGTTTGAGCCGACCGCATCGCTTTCGCCGGTCCTCACCGCCAAAGACGTCAGGGCGGCGTTCAGGACGAAGGCTCTGCTCGCGTCCCGGTACATCGGCGACCCGGCGGAAACCTTTGTCAGCGAAAAGATCCCGTTCGTGTTCGACTACTATGACCGCGACGCGGATGTGACCGCCTCCGCCGACCACGGTACGCACGTCGCCGGGATCGTCGGCGCGCACGCGACCGAATTCAGCGATATGCAGGGGATCGCGCCCGACTGTCAGCTGATGATCCTGAAAATATTCGACGACACCGGCAGAAAAGCGACCGATCAGGGACTTCTGGCGGCGCTGGAGGACGCGCTGCGGCTCGGCGCGGATGTGGTGAACCTGAGTCTCGGACACTATGCCGGTTCGGGACGGGTCGGTCAGATAAACGGCATCCAGCTCGCGTTCCGGCGCGCGGAGGAAGCGGGCTGCGTCATCGTCTGCGCAGCCGGAAACGACGGGACCACGACCTCGCGCAGCGCGCTCGCCCTGTCGGATGAGATCGAAGGTTCGCCCGCATTCTACACCGATACCGGAACGGTCAGCTATCCCGCGTCCGCGTCCGAAACGCTCGCCGTGGGCAGCGTGGAGAGCGGGCTGACCTTCGGACAGTATTTTGAAGCGGAAGGGACGGAGGACAGGACGTTCCTGTTCACCGACACGACGGTCGAATCGGGCGTGTCCGACCGTTCCTTCGCGGAACAGTTCGGCGGAGAAGCGCTGACGTTCGCGGTCGTGCCGGGACTTGGATATGAAGAGGACTTTGCCGGGGTCGACGTGAAGGGAAAGCTCGCGCTCATAAAGCGCGGGGAGATCCCTTTCATCGAAAAGGTGACGCGCGCGGCGGAGCATGGCGCGGTCGGCGCTGTCGTCTATGACAACAACGACGAAGAGGAGCTGTTCGGCATGGATCTTACCGGCGCACCGATCCCTGCCGTGGGCGTGAGCCTTGCGGACGGCGAATGGCTCGCGGAGCATGAGGGCTGCCGTCTGCGTTTCTCGGCGGACTGTCTGGTCCGGTTCGACGAAACGGCGGCGGGAAAACCGGCGGCTTCGTCGTCGCGCGGCGCGACCACGGCTCTGACGCTCAAGCCGGAGCTGGTCGGCGTCGGCGGAACGGGCGTGTGGAGCACGATAAACGGCGGGCTTTACGGGTCGCTCGACGGCACGTCGATGGCCGCGCCGCAGATCGCGGGCGCGTGTGCGCTGCTCGCCGAACAGCTGACCGGGACCGAACGGAAAACGCGGAGCGAGGAGATCCGGGAGATCCTGATGAACACCGCGTCGCCCGTGATGCAGGAAAACGGCACGGAGGCTTCTCCACGGACGGTCGGCGCGGGACTGCTGAACCTTCCCGCCGCGCTCGGACGCGAGCTTTCGCTGACCTATGCGTTCAACGGCGAAGCGAAGGCGGAACTGGACGATCTCATCGGCACGACGATGTATCTCGACGCGGCGCTTGAAAATCTGACCGGCCGGCCGCTCGATGTGCAGATCGGCGTGACAATGACGCACGACGGCGCGGAGCTTATAAAGGTCGGCGGGAAGGACGTCTGGTATTCGACGATGACCGCGGAGGCGGATCGTCTGTCGGTCGTCCGCACGGACGGGGACGGGCGGAACCTGAACCGGTACGCGCCGGACTATGCTCCGCTTGCCCTGACGCTTGCGCCCGGTGAGAAAAGGACGGTCCCGCTGACCGTGACGCTTGACAGGACGCTCAGTGAAGAGCTTGGCGGCATTTTCACAAACGGCTTTTTCGCCGAAGGGTATGTCGTCTGCGAGACCGGCGCGGGACGGTACGCGATGCCCTATCTCGGCTATGTCGGCGACTGGTCTGCCGCACCGGTCCTTGACGCGATGGTCTATGAAGACGACAGCGTGTTCGGCGGAAGCGCGCTCTATGTTCCGATAGACGGGATGTTCATCCGAACCGGAGCGAACATCTTTGCCGACGAGCCGGAATATGTCGGTGCGCAGAACGCCTTTTCGCCCAACGACGACGGTGCGGCGGACGTCGTATGGTTTTACGCGAAATTCCTCCGCGGCGTGACGTCCTGTGAAATGAACGTGACCGACGCGGCGGGCAGGGTGGTCTATAACGCGCCGACGATCACCGATTATCAGTCGAAGACGCACGGCGACGAGGAAGTGGACAGCTTCCTGTTCGGCTGGGACGGCGGCGACGGCGGACCGACCTGCTTCGTTCTGCCGGACGGCGTTTATACGATGAACTGCACGTTCATGCCCGATTTTGACGGCGCCGCCGCGCAGCACGTGTCGATCCCGATCGTGCTTGACACCGAAAAGCCGAAGCTCGGCGGCTGGGAAGCCGACCGTGAAAACGGGACCTTGGAGCTGACGCTCTCCGACGATCACGCGCTGACCTTCGTGCGCGTGTACGATAAGGTCGGCAAGGACAGCTTCAAGCGGACCGAGGTCATCCGGGAGGACGGAACGGTGAAGCTCAGCTTCGATCTCGGCGGCTTTGACGGAGAGACGCTTTACTGCGAAGCGGTCGACTTTGCCGGGAACCGGCTGGTCGAAAGGCTGACGCTCGCTCCCGAAGCGGGCGGCAGTGGCGCGTAAGAGAGCCCGAAAGGAAGAATGTAGAATGAAAAGGAAACTCAGACGGACCGCGCTGCTTTTATGCGCGGCGCTCACGCTGTCCATGCTGACATTCCACGTTTCGGCGCAGACGCCGGAGGGAGCGCCTGCCGCCGAAGCGTACTGCGGCGAGGGCATGGTCATCGCTCTGCTCGGGACCGGCTTTATGACCGATCATGAGAGCTTTCTTCTGACGACCGGCCGCGCGAAGCTGACAAGGGAAGCGGTCGACGCGCTGACCGCCCGTCTCTCGCCCATCGGGGAAGGCTTTGCGGAAAGCTATTATGTCAGTGAAAAGATCCCCTTTGCCCGCAGTTATGTCGACGGCGGTGCGGATGTGTCCGGGTACGACAGCCACGGCACGCTGATGCTCTCGGCTGCGGCGGGAAACAACGCCGTCGATCCGTATCACCCGGACGGGACCGCGCCCGAAGCGCAGGTGCTGGCGATGAAGGTCTTCACGAACGACGGTCGGACCGACGCTTCCATGATCTCGGCGGCGATCGACGACGCGCTGACGCTCGGCGCGGACGTGATCTGTCTGCCGTTCGGCAGCGAATGCGGCTTTGACAACGGCTCGGAGGACGGACTTTCGCTGAACGAAGCGGTCATCCGGGCAAAGGAGCGCGGCGTGACGGTCATCTGTGCCGCCGGAGACGCCGGAAAGCTCGGCGCGGGAACGATCTACGACACGTTTTACGGCGTGGCGCGTCCGACGACCGACTGCCCCGATTCGGGAACGATCTCCTATCCCGGCTGCATCCCGGAAGCGCTCTGCGTCGGTTCGGCGGACGACAACATCGTGCGCGCGCCCTGTCTGACGCTTGACGACGGGACGGCGATCCCCTACGCCGACTCCAACACGCTGATCGGAACCGTGACCGGCGGCAGACCCTTCGCGGAATTTTTCGGCGGACAGACGCTCGCCTTTGAGACGGTCGGCGGCTTCGGCGCGGAGAAGGATTTCGCAGGACGCGACCTCATCGGAAAGCTCGCGGTGATCGAGCGCGGGACGCTCACCTTCGTCGAGAAGGCGAACAACGCGAAGGCGGCGGGCGCGGTCGGCGTGATCGTGACCGATAACCAGCCCGACCCGAATGAAACACTTACCGTCCGTCCCGATCTGACCGGCGCGGAGATCCCTCTGATCCTCGTTCCGGCAGACGCACGAAAGCTGCTCGAAAACGATCCGTCAAAAAAGGTCTGCGCCGACCCGACGGTCGTATATGAAATGAAAACCTCCGAAACGCCGCTTCCCTCGTCGTCGTCCTCGCGCGGACCGACGCCGGGACTTGCGCTGAAGCCCGATCTCACCGTGATCTCGTCCTCGGTCGAGTGCGCGAGAGCGGACGACACCGACAAAACGCGGTATGCGGGCGTTTCGGGAAGCGAAGCGGCGGCGGCGCGCGCGGCGGGAATGTACGTCTGCGTGAAGGAAAAGCTGCTTGAAACGACGGCAGGACTTTCCGAAACAGAGCTGGCGGCGCTCTGCGAAGCGCTGCTCATGTCCTCTGCCGGGCTGATGACCGAAAAGGACGGCTCCGCGATTTCTCCGCGCACGCAGGGCGCGGGCTGTGCGTCGGCTGAGTCGGCGCTGGACGCCGGGCTGCTATTGACCAGCGGCGGAAAAGGGAAGATCGAATGCGGTGCGTGCGGCGGATGGCTCGCCTTCCCGGTGACGGCGGTCAACCTCACCGACCGGACGCTGTCCTGCACGCTCGACGCTGTGGTCGGCACGGACGGATACGAGAGCTTTGCCTATGCGGAGCTTGAGACCGACCCGGACGCGCCGCTCTATGAAAAGCTCGGACGCGCGGCGGACGACACGGTGTCCTTCATCCGCTCGTTTACGCCGATCGCCGAAGCGGACGTTTATGTCGGCGACTGGTTCTGCGAGCTGAATACGGCGGCGGAAGACTATTCGCCCTGCACGTTCACGCTGGAAGCGGGAGAGAGCCGGACGTTCGACGTGTCGGTGCATCTGCCGCAGACGCTTATCGAAGCGCGGCGGGAGGTCTTCCCGAACGGATTCTTCCTGGAAGGCTTTCTCCGGGTCACGGCGGAGGAGGAGACGGCTTCGCTCCCCTTCCTCGGCTTTGTCGGCGATTTTTCCGACGGAGAAGCGCTCGACCGGACGGTCTACGACGGGATACCGGCGCTATACATGACCGGCAGACTGTTCTGCAATCCGGTGAACAATCTGTGGAACGGCAGACTGACGCTCGGTGAGGACCCTTACGGCGGTTCTTCTGCGGATGCGTCGGCGCTCTGCTTCTCGCCGACCGCGAGCCGGGAGGAAGACGGCGTTTATCTGCGGCTCTGTTTTCTGCGCGGTGTGACCGATCTGACGGTACGGGTGAGCGACGAGGCGGGAGATCTTCTGTCGGAACAGAACCTCGGCTCGTATGCGCGCACTCACATCAGTCAGTCGACCGGTATGCCGACATGGGCGGATATCCCGGTCTTCACGGGACGCGCGGACGATAATCCGAACTATGTGTATCCGGACGGCTTCTATACGGTCGCCGTTTCCTGCCGCACCGGTCTGTCGGACCGGCTGAACCCGCTTGAATATCGCATCCGGGTCGACACGGCGAAGCCGGAGATCACGGAAAACGGTCTGACGTTGTGGGAAGGTTATCCGGCGTATCGTCTGACCGTGCGTGACGACAGCGGGGTCTCTCAGGTCACGCTGATGGATTCGATGGGAGAGTACGCGCCGCTGATCGCGGAAAACGGCGGCGAATACCTCTTTGCGCTCGCCGGACTGAGCGGACGGTATCTCTACGCCGAGATCACCGACCGGGCGCTCAACTACGACGTCGTTCGATTGGATAATCCCTCGTCCGACGGTTCGGTCTGAGCCGGTCTGTCGAGAAGCGGCAGGACGACCGCCAGCGCGGTCGGCGCGAGGAACAGTCCCCACAGCCCGAACAGCTTCGTTCCGATGTACATCGCCATCAGCGCGGCGAGCGGGTGCAGACCGACCTGCCGCCCGACGATGCGCGGTTCGGCGATGTTCCGCACGAGCGAAACGACTCCCCACAGGATCAAAAGTCCGATCCCGAAGCCGTCCTTTCCCGTCAGAAACGACAGCAGCGCCCACGGCAGCAGGATGCCGCCGGTCCCGAACACCGGCAGAATATCAAAAAACGCGATGAAGATCGCGGTCCCGAACGGTTTTTCGGCGCGCAGCAGGCAGAATCCGAGCGACAGCTCGCCGAGCGTCATCAGAAAGAGCAGGGAATAGGAGCGTAAAAAGCTCCGTGCGGCGGTGAGAAAACGGCTTCCGAGTTCTTTTAAGACGCCGAGCGCTCTGGGCGGCAGCTTCTTCGCGGCGAAGGCGGTGATCCCGTCGAAGTCCGCCGCGAAGAAGAAGCTCGACAGGACCGCAAAGACGAAGCCGACGATCACGCGCGGGATCTTCGCGGCGGACGCCGACAGCTTTGCCAGCGCCGTGACCGAAAGCTCCGAGACCGCCGCGCCGAGCGAGTCGCGCAGCGAGCCGAACAGTCCGCCCAGCGTGTCGGACAGCCCGCCGCCGAGCTTTTCATCGAGCTTTGCGGTGAAGCGCGAGAGCCGGTCGAACAGCTCGGTGAGCGCCGGTTCCAGCCGGTCTGCGTACAGCTCCGGCAGACGGGTCGACCAGCCGCCGAGCCGGACAGCTGCGCGGACGGTCAGCACGGCGGACAGCGCGCCGAGCGTCATCCAGAAAAACAGCGTCAGAAGCACGGCGGTCGGACGCGGCTTCATGCCGAACCGTCCGTTCAGCGCTCTGACGAGAGGGTGGATCAGCGCCGCCGCGCCGAAGCCGACGAGAAACGGGACAAGTGCGCCGAAGGTCCGGCGAAGCAGAAAAAAGACTGCCGCCGCCGTCAGCGCGATCCCGAACAGTTTAAGAAGAAACGGCTTTTTTTCCTCCATACAGCTCCCGCCTTTCCGGTCGGTTTTCATTCCCGCCGGTCTGATTATACCTCATCCGGCGGGCGTCTATTCCGTTCCGGGAAAAAAACAGGAAAAATTCGCGCGCCGGTCGGATGTTTCCCGCATTCGGGCGATACTATATCCAGTACGGCACAAAACAGGAGGCAGTCATGTCAAAGGGACAAAGAAAACGCGGACAGAACGCAGAGAAGGAAAAGGAACGTCTGGAGCGCGAGGAATTTGAAGCAAAAAAGAAAAAAGTCCGCAGGGTGACGGCGATCGTCACCTGCTCGCTGATCGGGCTTCTGATCGTCGGATGTATCGTCGGCGGCATTCTGTACAATGTCCGGATGGACCGGGGCGATTATCTGCGGCGGGAGATCGCGGCAAGCTCGGCGAACATCGACGTGAACGGCGCGATGATGAATTATTTTCTGAACGATGTTTATAACACCTTTGTGGATAACTACGGCAGCTACGTCTCGTATTTCGGTCTGAACACGTCGATCTCGCTGAAAAAGCAGGAGGTCTCGGAGGGAGAGACGTGGTTTGAGTACCTGATGTCGGGCGCAGAGGACAGCGTGGAGATCACCCTTCGCCGATGCGAGCTGGCGGCGGCAGAGGAAATGACGCTGACTGAGGGCGAACGGTCCGCGCTTGCGGTCCGCGCGGAATGGATGGACGAGGGCTTATACGGGCGCGGTACGCAGAAGTCGGACCTTCTCGATGCAAAATCGCTCGAAGCGCTGTCGCTTAAATATTATTTTGAAAAAACGAGTCAGCTCACGCCCTCCGACGCTGAGATCGAGGCGGCATATCGGAAAGATCCGCGGGCGTATCAGTATGTGGACTACGATTCCTTCAATGTTTATTATAACGATGAGTCCATTCCCGCCGCCGAAGCGAAGGCGCAGGCGAAGAAGATCGCGGGCGCAAAGACGGCGGACGAATTCCGTGCGCTCGTAAAGGCGCAGCTTTTGGAGGAAAACCCCGTGATGACCGACGGCGAGATCGAAAATGAGCTGGAAACGCTGCCGACGGCCGGCGCGATGTATATAGAAGGGAATGAGTTTTCCGAGTGGGCGTTCGGCGCGAAGACCGGAGACACGAAGGTGATCGAGGACGCGAATAATCAGCTCTTTATCGTGTACAGGCTGACGAAGGAAGCCCGCCGTTCCGAAGACCGCACGGTGAACTTCCGCCATATCCTGCTGTCGAATGCGACGTATCGGGACAGCGCGAAGGCGGAGGAGCTTCTTGCGCAGTTCCTTGCCGGTGAGAAAACGGAGGAAGCGTTCGGACTGCTTGCGCTCGCGTGGTCGGAGGACGAAGGCTCCTATTACCACGGCGGCTTATATGAATATGTGCATGAAGGCATGATGGTCCCGGAGATCGACGACTGGTGCTTTGACCCGTCCCGGAAGCCGGGCGAAGTAAGTGTGATCGAGACAGAGTACGGCTGGCACGTGATGTATTATGTCGGCGAAGGGCTTCCCAGATGGAAAGCGCAGATCGCCGAAAGGCTGTCGGCGGACGCTTTTGACAGCTTTTATGAATCGAAGAAAGCGGACTATCCGGTCTCCTTCGATCCGGCGGTGCTGAACCGCATACCGGGTTAAGTCCCGCAGAATGTCGGGTCAAGTCCCGTCAGAAAGAGCATCCGCCCGTTCCGGTTCTCCGGAACGGGCGGATGCTTTTACAGATCGGACAGGTCGGGAAGGTCGGCTGGGATGATCTGCGGACGGCGCGGGACTCGCTTCAAGGGGTCGTAGACGAACCGGCGGCAGGTATGGTCGGGCGCGACGACGCCGTATTTCCGGCAGAGCACCTCCTCGCGCTCGCAGAGCGGGGAAGCGTACTGACAGAGCGCGCAGACCTTTTCAAAGTCGCTTTCTTTTTTCGGCATGGCGGATTCCTTTCATGACTTTTCTGACATTATTGTATCACAGAAAAGAACGTTTGTCAACAGATAGTAAAACAGGCTTTTCACACGGACAGGCTCCCGTTCTGACGGTCGTTTTACTTCATTTCTGACATTTTTTTCGGAAAGTTTGTTACAGAGGTTGACCTTGGCGCATTTTTCTGATATAATGATTGCGTTAAACCAAAATATCAGGACAGGAGATTTGCAATGTCTATTCTTTATAATGCCGAGAAAAAGATTTTCAAGCTCGACACCCCCGATTCGAGCTATGTTTTCCGGATTTCCCCGGCGGGCTTTCTGCTTCACCTCTACTACGGCGCGTATGTGCCGGACGTCGATCTCGACTATCTGCGCATGGGACTGCGCAACGCTTCGTTCAGCGCGAACGTCGCCGCACCCGAAGAACGCGGTCTGACGCTTGACACCGCTTCGCTCGAATACCCGACCAACGGCATCGGCGATATGCGCACCTCCGCGCTCTCCATCCGCGGCATGAACGGCAATCCCGCGACCGATATCCGCTATCAGTCGCATAAGATCTGCGCCGGCAAGCCGAAGCTCGAAGGTCTGCCCGCTGCCTACACGAACGCGGACGACGAAGCCGACACGCTGGAGCTTGTCTGCCTCGATTCTCTGACCGGCGCGCAGGTCACGATCCTCTACACCGTTTTCACGAAGTTAAACGTCATCGCCCGCAGCGTGCGCGTCAAGAACGTCTCCGACAAGCCGTTCGATATCGAGCGCATCCATTCGACCGCGGTCGATTTCTATGACGACGCCTTCGATCTGCTCCATCTTCAGGGCCGCTGGGCAAAGGAGCGCACGCTGACCACCCGTCACCTTGAATTCGGTCTCCAGGGCATCCAGTCCAAGCGCGGCTCGTCCAGCCACAACAACAACCCCTTCGTCGCTCTCGCACGCGACGGCTACACCGAGGAATCGGGCGAGGTCTACGGCTTCTCGCTCGTCTATTCGAGCAACTTCGCCGCCGAGATCGAGGTCGACTGTATGCGCACGACGCGCGTTCTGCTCGGCATCAATCCGACGAGCTTCAACTGGCTCCTCGAACCGGGCGAGAGCTTCCAGTCGCCCGAATGCGTCATGGTCTACTCGAAGGACGGCGTGGGCGGCATGAGCCGCACCTTCCACAAGCTCTACCGCTACAACCTCTGCCGCGGCAAGTGGAAGACGCAGAAGCGCCCGATCATCGTCAACAACTGGGAAGGGACCTACTTCAACTTCGACGACAACAAGCTGGTCGACATCGCGCGCGACGCGGCTGACCTCGGCATCGAAATGCTGGTCATGGACGACGGCTGGTTCGGCGTCCGCAACGACGACCGCACCTCGCTGGGCGACTGGTTCGTCAACGAAAAGAAGCTGAACGGCGGGCTCAAGAGCCTCGTTGACCGCGTGAACGCGCTCGGTCTCAAATTTGGTATCTGGTTCGAGCCGGAAATGATCTCGCCCGACAGCGAGCTTTACCGCGCGCATCCCGACTGGTGCCTGCACGTGAACGGACGCGACCGTTCGCTCGGACGCAGCCAGTGCGTGCTGGATATGTCCCGCAAGGACGTGCGCGACAACATCTTCGATCAGATGTCCGCGATCCTGTCGAGTGCGAACATCGAGTATGTGAAGTGGGACTTCAACCGCAATCTGACCGAGGTCGGCAGCGAGCTGCTCCCGCCTGAGCGTCAGAAAGAGGTCGCGCATCGGTATATGCTCGGCGTATACGAGCTGCTCGAACGACTGCTGACCGCGTTCCCGAACCTTCTGCTCGAAGGCTGCTCGGGCGGCGGCGGACGCTTTGACGCCGGTATGCTCTATTACTCTCCCCAGATCTGGACGAGCGACGACACCGACGCGATGGAGCGTCTGGAGATCCAGTACGGCACGTCGGTCGTATATCCGCCGTCCACGATGAGCGCGCACGTTTCGGCTTCCCCGAACCATCAGACCGGACGCTCGACCTCGTTCAGGACGAGAGGCGACGTTGCGATGGCAGGCGCGTTCGGTTACGAGCTTGACTTAACGAAGCTGACCGACGAGGAGCGCGCGCTCGTGCGCGAGCAGGTCGCCGCTTACCATAAGTATTACGACGTCATCCAGAACGGCGACTACTACCGTCTGATCAATCCGACCGAGGACAAGGCGAACATCACCTGCGCATCGGCGTGGGAGTCGGTCTCGGCGGACAAGAAGGAAGCGCTTCTCACCTACGTCGTCATCCGCACGCAGGTCTCGGTCTCCCGCTTCATCCGTCTGCGCGGTCTGGACCCCGAAAAGATCTACACCGACACGGCTACCGGACGGAAGTATTCTGGCGCGCTTCTGATGAACGCGGGACTGAATCTGACCGGCGGCTGGAAGGACGGCGAAAGCCGCGTCTGGCATTTCATCGCGGAATAAAATGAACCGTCTGACCGGCGGGAATCTCCGTCCGGTAAACGGACGGGGAGCCGCCGCCAAAACGGCGGACGATCGTCACTGACAAAAGGAAACCTTCCGCCCGGCAGAGCCGGGCGGAAGGTTTCCTTATTTTTTCCTGATCCGGAAGATCCTGCGCAGCAGCGGCGCAAGGAGCTTTGGGGAGCGCACGACAACGATCTTCATGAAATCATATCCTTTCGATGAGTTTCATTCCAGAATATGCGCATTCGGGAAGATCGGTGCTATGCATCGCGGCTTTCGATGAGAAGCAGAGTCCCGCGCGTGATCGTCACGCGCGCATTGTCCGACGTGATCTCGTTGCTGACCGCGTAGGAATAGCGCCGGGTGAGCGTCACGCCGTCAAGCGGATAGAAGACCCCTTCGATCGAGACGCCTTCGCAGGAATCGGTCAGCGAGATCAGTGACAGATAACGATACCCGCTCCGCTCGATTTCGACCGACGCCGGTCTGCCGTCCGCTTTGAGCAGCCTTGCGAAATTCCGTCCGTCGGTCATGACGCCGGCGCCGCCTTTGTCGGCGATGTCCTCGAGCAGGAAAACGCTCGACAGCGTGTGATCGAGCCGTCCGCCCAGCCCGCCGACGAGGAAAAACGTGTCCGCGCCCGCTTCAAACGCCAGCTCGACGGCGAGCTGCATGTCGGTGTCGTCCTTGATCGCGGGGACGATTTTTTTGTTCAGTCCGTCAAGCTCGCCCGGCAGCAGCTTCGAGCGGTCGAGCGAGTCGAGGTCGCCGACCAGCAGCGAGGGCTTCACGCCGAAGCGCCGCGCGGTCAGATAGCCGCTGTCCGCCGCGATGACAAGATCGTCCGGCCGGAGCGTCAGTCCGAGCGAGGCGGGCGAATCGGCGAAGACCTCTCCGCCGGTAAAGATGACGGCGCGGCGCTTTGCAAAGCGTGCGTCCGGGAGGATACTCATATTCATTCCGTCCTTTGTCAGTTTTTACGGTCGATGCAGAAACATTCTGTCCCATGGCGGCGGTGCCAAATGCCGGAAAACAGCGGGAAAAACCTCTTTCCGATCTGTTCTGCCGTCCGGCACTTTACGGCTGTCTGCCGTTTTTATCCCATGCGTGCTTGTTTTTCAGCACGTCGTAGAATTCGAGAAAGCTCTGATGACGCTCCGGCGGAATTTCGCCGGAACGGACCGCTTCGAGGACGGCGCAGCCCTCCTCCTTCGTGTGCGTGCATTTCGTGTAGCGGCATTTTCCGATGTACGGCTCGAATTCACGGAAGACGTAGGGAAGGTCTTCCTTCGTGTAGAAATCGAACTGCACGAAATCGAGCATTCCGAAGCCCGGCGTGTCGGCGATGCAGCCGCGCGCGCCGCTCCCGAGCTGCCCGGCGAGCGGGAACAGCTCGATGGCGCGGGTCGTGTGGCGGCCATGCTCGGTCTTCTGACTGATCTCGCCGGTCGCCAGTCCGAGAGCGGGGAACAGCCGGTTCATCAGCGTGGATTTTCCGACGCCGGACGCGCCCGCAAACGCCGAGGTGAGGTCGGCGTGTTCTTTGATATAGCGTTCGAGCGGCGTGTGATCATACCCCACGCCTTCGATGAAGACCGAATAGCCGCATTTTTCATAGATCGCCGCCATCCGTTCCGCCGCTTCGGGCGCAAGGTCGGCTTTGGTGATGACGATGACCGGCTCGATCTTTTTGTATTCGGCGATGGTGACGAGCTTGTCCACGGTGGACAGCGCCGGTTCGGGCTTCGCGGCGGCAAAGACGACGAACAGCAGGTCGAGATTTGTCATCGGCGGACGGATCAGCTCGTTCCTGCGGGGAAGGATCTCCTCGATCATGACCCCGGCGCGGCTTTCGTCGGCTTTTCTGGTGCGGTCCGTTTCGGCGGCGGAGGCTTTCATCAGCTCGGTGTCGATGCGGAGCGTCACGTTGTCTCCGGCGAGAAGCGTGATCCGTTCGTGCCGGAACGCGCCGCGCGCCTTGCAGAACAGCGTGTTTCCGGCAAGCTCCACGCCTTCGGCGCGAAGTCTGTCCGCGTCCGCGTCGGCAAGCAGGATCTCATAAAGTCCTCCGACGCCCTTGATCGTTTTTCCGGTGAATCTGATTTCCATGATGTAAACTTTCCTGTCCTTCGGGATTGCGGTGAAGCCGCGGAACGAACCTGTTTTCAGGACGTTGACTGCGGCTTTCGCGGAGCGGATGCTCCCTGATACGAAAACTGCGGCGAAGCCGCAGAACCGGGACAGAAGGAGCTCTCCTTCTGCCTGTACCGAACGCCGCGCGGACCGTCCTTTCGGATCGTCCGCGCGGCGCAGTCTGTTTCCGGATTTTTATGGATACGCCGATCAGATCGGGTCTACGGCGGAAAAAGCCCTGAATTGATGGGGCTTTTTCGCCGAAAACGACCTGATTCAGCGTTTTCTTAATGTGCCGTGGTTTCGGCTGTGGTTTCGGCGTCGGTTTCCTCTGCCGGTTTTTCCGGACCGAGGCTCATGACGAAGCTGATCTTGCTGCCGACCGGGACCTTCGTGTCCTTCGCGCGGCTCTGCTCGATGACCAGCCCCTTCGCCACCGTGTTAGAATGCTCATACTTGATCTCGCCGAGCTTGAGCTTGCCCCAGCCGAGCATGGTCATGACCGCCGTCTCGTCGCAGTTCGTATAGTCGAGCATCGTGGTGTACTCGATCTCCTGACCGCTGCTGATATAGATACGGACCGTATCGCCGACCTTGAGCGTCGTGCCGGGACCCGGCTCGGTGCGGATGACGTAACCCTCGTTGATATACTCATGCCGCTCGTGATATTCCTCGCAGATAAGTCCGTGGCTGCGCAGATCGATCTCGGCGACGCGCGCGTCGCTGTAAGCGTAGTCGGTGAGCTGGCAGGTCTCCGCGCCCCAGCAGACCTTGAGCTTCAGATCGCAGTTCTGCTGATTCGGGATGATCTTCCGTTTCTCGCCGGGCAGAGGGTCCTGCTCGATGATGATGTTCCGGTCGTAGGCGGAATCGTAGATATATTCGACTTCGACCGAATAATACTGCGATTCGAGCTGTGCTTTCAGATCCTCGCTGTATATGGACCCGGTGAAGGTTGGGATCTCGATCTGCTTGGACGGGTCGGTCGTCGTGACCTTGAACAGCTTTGACAGGACGACGACGGCGCTGATACAGCAGACGATCAGAAAAGCGGTCGCAACGCCCGCGATGACCGGGAACATCGAACGGCTCGCCTTGGGCGGCGGCGTGAGCTTCTTTACGTTGTCGGGGAGCTTCTGTCCGTCGCCCGTTGTCTGACGGGGGGGAGCGTCGTCGTGCTGCGGCATTTTGAAGACCGTGTTCTGATTCTGCTTGACCTGTGCGACGTGGCGGAGCATCTGCGCGGCGCTCTGGAAGCGGTGATCGGGGTTTTTCTCCATCGCGCCCATGATGATCTGTTCGAGTCCGATCGGGAGATTTTTGTTCAGCTCGCGCGGCGGTCTCGGCTTGTTCTTGACCTGCATGATCGCCACCGTGACCGGGCTGTCGGCGACGAAGGGGAGCTTGCCGGTCGCCATTTCGTACATCGTGACGCCGAGCGAATAGACATCGCTGCGCCGGTCGATCGGTTTTCCGCTCGCCTGTTCGGGGCTGATATAGAAGACCGTTCCGATGGCTTTGTCGTTCATCGTGACGGTCTCGGCGTTCGGCAGCTTGGCGATGCCGAAGTCTGCGACCTTGATGACGCCGTTTTTCAACATCATGATGTTCTGAGGCTTGATGTCGCGGTGAACGATGCCGCGCGAATGCGCGTGTTCGAGCGCGAGCAGGATCTGCTCGGTGATGCTCATGATCTCGTGCGGGCTGAGAACGCCTTTTTTCTGAATGTAGGCCTTCAGCGTCACGCCCTCGACCAGCTCCATAACGATGTATTTCAGATCGTCCTTGACCGAAACGTCGTAAATGTTGACGATATTCGGATGGGAGAGCATCGAGACGGCGCGGCTTTCGTTGATGAAGCGCTTGACCGCCTGCATATCGTTGTTGATCTCGTCCTTGAGGACCTTGACGGCGACATTGCGGTGCATGACCTGATCGACCGCCTCAAAGACGACCGCCATGCCGCCGATGCCGATGACCTTGAGGATGCGGTAGCGGTTGTCGAAGACCTGACCGACGTATCTTTCAAATGAATCCATGGTCAGCCTTCCTCGCTTCCGTTGTCTGCCAGAGAGGCAGCTGCGGGTTTGTCGTCCGATTTGTCCGGATCGGGAGCGTCCTCATCGTCGGAAGATACGCCCTCCGGCAGCTCGGACGTGTATTTGAGCAGAACGGCGGTGATGTTGTCGGGACCGCCCGCCTCGTTGGCCGCCGCGATGAGTTTATCGGTCTTGTCGGCAAGCTCGGCGTCCGCGTCGTCAAATTCACTGTCTGCCGCGATGATCTCATACAGTTCTTCGGGCGTCAGCTGACCGCACAGACCGTCGGAGCAGAGCAGCAGATAGTAGCTTTCGAGCTTTGAAAGCGTGATCGAGTAGATATCAGGCTCCAGCTCGTTGCTGATGCCGACCGCTCGGGTGATGCGGTTGCGGTAAGGATGCGTGCGCGCGTCCTCGACTGACAGGGAACCGTTGTCGATCAGGCACTGAACGTAGGAATGGTCGTGCGTGATCTGCGTGATGGAATGATTGGAAATGAGATAGAGACGGCTGTCCCCGACGTTGATGACGTAAACGGTGTCGCCGCAGACCAGCGCGGCGACCAGCGTCGTTCCCATGCCCTGATACGCAGAGGAGGACAGGGACTTGCGCCAGACCGCGCGGTTCGCGTCCAGCGCCGCGTCGTTTAAGATGATGCAGGCGTCGTCGCTCGTCAGGTGCAGACTGCCGTCCGAGATCATCGGCGCGGCATATTTCAGCGTCTTCTTGACGAAGACCTTGACGGCGTTTTCGCTGGCGACGTTGCCGCTTTTCGCGCCGCCCATTCCGTCGCAGACTACACAGAGCGCGGCATTCTGGCAGATATTCTGTATGACAAAGCTGTCCTGATTGGCGGACCGCACTCTGCCGGTGTCGCTTTTACCAAAATAATTCATTGATACAAAAGCCTCCACTTGATGAAAACCGGGTTGTTCAGGCTCTCAGACGCTGCCCGGCTGACCTTGGGGCAAAAACCGAAGCGCTGTCGTTGGTCAGAGATCAGCGCCGGCTGTTCCGGCGGACGGAGCGTCCGTCTCACCGGATGGGTTTGCGGCGTCCTCAGACAGCTTCGCGCGGCGGAGCTGTCCGCAGGACGCATTGATATCCGAACCGAGCTTCCGGCGGACGGTCGCGTTGACGCCGAACCGCGCCAGCGTGTCGGCGAATTTCTTCACCGCGTCTTTGGAAGAACGGACGAAGCCGGTCTCGGCGACCTCGTTGACCGGGATCAGGTTGACGTGGATCGGGAAAGGCTCGGAGCTGCGGTAAAGTCCGTGACGCAGCGTGTTCGCCAGCTTCACGGCGTAGTCGGGAGAATCGTTCTTCCCGGCAATGAGGGTGTATTCAAACGAGATCCTCCGCCCGGTCGCGGCATAGTAGCGGCGGCAGGCGTCGAGCAGCTCGGCGATCGGATAGCGGTTGTTGACCGGCATGATGGAGGAGCGGGTCTCGTCGTCGGCGGCGTGGAGCGAGATCGAAAGCGTGATCTGTAAGTCGAGCTTTGCCAGCTCGTCGATCCGGCTGACCAGACCGCAGGTGGAGAGGGAGATGTGACGGCTCCCGATGTTCAGTCCGTTCGGGTCGCCGACGAGGGTCAGGAACCGCACCACGTTGTCGAAGTTGTCGAGCGGTTCGCCGATGCCCATCATGACGATGTTGGAAATGCGCTCGCCCATGTCAAGCTCGGCGGCGATCACCTGACCGAGCAGCTCGGACGGGAGCAGACGGCGCACCAGTCCGCCGATGGTGGACGCGCAGAATTTACAGCCCATCGGACAGCCGACCTCGCTCGAAATGCAGATCGTGTTGCCGTGCTTGTAGCGCATGAACACGCTTTCGATCACGTTCCCGTCGGAAAGTCCGAACAGATATTTGACCGTGCCGTCGAGCTTTGATACGAGCTTCCGCTCGACGGTCGGAAGGTTCACGACCGCTTTTTCGGCGAGTGTACCGCGCAGTTTTTTGGAGAGGTTGCTCATTTCATCGAGCCGCGCGCCCTTGTGCATCCAGCTGAAGATCTGTCCGGCACGGTACTTCGGTTCTCCGAGACCGGCGAGGAATTCCTCAAGCTCGGAGGGGGTCATGCTGAGAAGATCGGCTTTGCCGTCTATGGTGTACATGATATTTACTACCTTATATTATAGTGTCGCCGCGGGTCCTTGCGAGCCTTGCGATGTAGAAGCCGTCGGTGCCGGACTGCGGAAGGAGCGTGAGCCGTCCGTTTTCCGCCGACAGAGGACCGGCCGTGAAGGGGACCGGACGGAACGCCGGATGATCGGCAAGGAAGCGGTCGAGCGTACCGTCGTTTTCCGGACGGTTCAGCGTGCAGGTGGTGTAGAGGAGGACGCCGCCCGGCTTCACATAGCGGGAGCAGTTCGACAGAATGGCGTACTGGACGTCGGGCAGACGGGAGAACTCGGCGGCTTCCTTGTAGCGGATCTCAGGCTTCTTGCCGATGACGCCGAAGCCGGAGCAGGGAACGTCGCAAAGCACGAGATCTGCCAAAGCGTCGAGCGAGGGATCGTATACCGCGCCGTTTTTTTCGGCGGTCGAGAGGATCGTGACGCCGAGCTTCGCCGCGCCCGCTTCGACGAGCGACAGCTTGCTTTTGTGCAGATCGAAGCTCAGGATCTTTCCGCTGTTTTCCATCAGCATGGCGCCGAAAAAGCTCTTTCCGCCGGGACCCGCGCAGGCGCCGATGACCGTCATGCCGGGCGCGGGAGCCGCGGCCGCCAGCGCGAGCTGAGATGCTTCGTCCTGTATATAGACGATCCCTTTTTCGATCAGTTCCAAAACGGCGGCGGGAAGCGTGTGTCCTTCGAGCTTCACGCCGAAGGGCGAATATACAGTCCCGGACGCGCCGACGCCTTTTTCCGCGAGCAGGGAGAGCAGCGCCTCCCGCGTGATCTTCAGCGTGTTGACCCGAAGCGTCACGGCAGGCTGCGTATCGAACGCCGCCAGCACCGCTTCGGGGTCTTCGACCGATGCGATCAGCGCGTCGGTCACATCGCGTCCGCAGGAATAGCGGACCGACAGGTAGGCGGCAAGGTCGGACTTGTCGGGAAAAGGGAGACGGTCCCGCCCCATCGTGCGCAGAAAGCCGCGCAGCACCGCGTTGACAAAGGACGCGGCGCGCGGACGGAAGCGCTTGGCAAGCTCGACGCTTTCGTTGACCGCGGCGCTCTCCGGCACGCGGTCGAGCCAGACGAGCTGGTAAAGACCGAGACGGAGGATCGTGCGGATCTCCGGGTCGAGCGAGGACGCGGGACGGGTCGACAGGCGGGAGATGAGATAGTCGAGCGTCAGACGGCGCTCGATCACGCCGTAGACGAGCGTGGTATAAAGTCCCTTTTCCGCGCCTTCGAGACCGAAACGGCGGATGGCGGCGTCGATTTCGAGATTGGAGTATTTGCGGTCCGTATCGCATCGGGTCAGCGAGAGATACGCGGCGCGGCGGGCGGGAGTCCTTGATTCGGTCATAGAGTTCCTTTCGGGAGAAAACGGACTAACGCCGCTTCTTACCTCCGCTTACGAGCAGATAAAGCCTCAACAGGTTGGCAAGCGAGACCGCGAGCGCGGCGACATAGGTCAGCGCGGCGGCAGTCAGCACTTTTTTCGCTCCGGCAAGATCGCCGTCCGGCAGGCCGGAGACACGGAGCGCGGTCATCGCGCGGCTGCTGGCGTTCAGCTCGACCGGGAGCGTGATCAGCTGGAACAGCGTGGACAGACCGAACGCCAGCACGCCGAGAGACGCGAGCGCCGGCATGGACAGAAGAAGTCCGAGGAAAACCAGCGGCATGGCGAGATTCGAGCCGATGTTGGTCACGGGAATGATCGCTTCGCGCCATCTGATCGGCGCGTAGCCGACGGCGTGCTGAACGGCGTGTCCCGCTTCGTGCGAGGCGATGCCGACGGCGGCGACCGAAGCCGTCCCGAAGACCTCGGCGGAGAGATAGACCGTTTCGTCGCGCGGATCGTAGTGGTCGGTCAGTTCTCCGGCGACCTGCGCGATGCGGACGTGCCGCAGTCCGTTTTCATCAAGGATGAGCCGGGCGGCGTCGAAGCCGGTCATGCCGCGCGCGTTCGGGACGGCGGCGAATTTCGCGTAGGCGGATTTGACGTAAAGCTGTGCGGCGAGAGCGAGAAGCACAGCGGGAAGAACGAGAACAAGATAGGAAAGGTCGATCCCCAAGTAGGGCATGGAAATACCTCCGTCAGAGAATGGCAGACAGCGGACAGGCAGTACCTTTTGCCGTGAAAACACGGAACGAAGCCGATTTTCAGCGGGAAAGGTCTGTGCTGACGTGATTTTTGCAAAACGCCGCACAACCCGATCAGCCATCCCCGTCAACTGCCGGACGGCGGCGGATCAGGCGCGGTTCAGCGGTTTCAGAAGATCTCCTGCGGCGATCTTTCTGCCGTTGATGAAGTCGGCGGCGGACATCCGTCCCTTGCCTTCGGGCAGAACGGCGGTGATGTACACCGACCCGACGCGGCAGGCGACTTCGATGCGTCCGCCGGTACAGTTTAACACCTCGCCGGGATTTTTATGCTCGCGTATCGTTTCGGCAAGCTCGGACGAGACGAGCTTGAGCGCGCGCCCGTTCAGACTGACGACCGCCAGCGGGAAGGGCGACAGACCGCGGATGCGGTCGTGGACCTGCGCCGCTTCGGCGTCGAAGGTGAGCGCGCAGTCCTCGTTTTCGATCTTGGCGGCGTAGGTCGATTTGAGATCGTCCTGCTTTTCGCGCACGGCGGTCCCGGCTTCGATGGCTTCGAGCGTTTCGACGAGCAGCTTCGCGCCGGCGGCGGCGAGCTTGTCGTGGATCGTCTCGAAATTGTCGAACAGCTCGATGGGAACGACGGCTCTGGCGTACATATCGCCGGTGTCGATGCCGGAATCCATGCGCATGATCGTGACGCCGGTCTCGCGCTCGCCGTCGATGACGGCGCGCTGGATCGGAGCCGCGCCGCGGTACTTCGGCAGAAGGGAACCGTGAACGTTGATGCAGCCGTATTTCGGGAAGTCAAGCACGTTGTCAGGCAAAATCTTGCCGTAAGCGGCGACGACGATCATGTCGGGCGCGAGCGAAGCGAGCTCGGCGGCAAATTCCTCGCCGCGCAGGGTCTTCGGCTGATAGACGGGGATGTTGTGCGCGAGAGCGCATTCCTTGACCGGAGAGGGCGTGAGGATCATTTTTCTGCCCTTCGGCTTGTCCGGCTGCGTCAGAACGCCGATGACGTCCGCGCCCGCTTCGATCAGCGCTTCGAGCTGGATCCGTGCAAAGTCGGGCGTACCCATGAAAAGAATCTTCGATTTCACGGCGGTCAGTCCTCGATCTCGTCCTTGGCGAGCATCCGGATGGCGTGATCGGTAAAGAGAACGCCTTCGAGATGGTCAAGCTCATGACAGAACGCGCGGGCGAGCAGTCCCGAACCGGTCGCGGTGTGCGTTTTGCCGTCCAGTCCCGTGTATTCGACCGTGACGGTCATCGGACGGTCGGTGATGCCCCAGCGGTCGGGGATGGACAGGCAGCCCTCGGTCTCGGTCTGACGGCCCTTTTTCTCGGTGATGAACGGGTTGATCATGACGTAGGTGCAGTTATCCTCCACCTCCACGACGACGAGGCGGCGCAGCTTGCCGACCTGAACGGCGGCGAGACCGCAGCCGTTGGCGGCGTGCATGGTTTCGACCATATCGGCGGCGAGGATCTTCGTGCGCTCGTCGATGACGTCGATGCGGCGGCTGATTTTGCGGAGAATCGGGTCTCCGTCCTTGACGATGTTGAGCTTTGCCATGAGTACCTCCTGGGTGAATGAAGATGCGCCGAACCGGCTTTACAGACCGTTCGGGTTGACGTCCGCCGAAACTGTCGCTCCGGCGTTTTTGGAAAATTCGTACAGCAGACGCCTGGTCAGCTCCCGCACGCGCTTCGTGACGGCGCATTTGAGGATGATCCGCATCCGATAGATGTTGTTGACCCGGTAGACCGGGGCTTCAAAGGGACCGAATTTATAGAGCGAAACGTCTGCATAGTCGCTCTTTAACAGCTCGTCGAGCCGGGCGTTCAGCTTCGCGGACGTTTCGAGCACGTCCTTTTCCTCTCCGCCCGTGACGGCGAGCAGGAGAAATTCGCAGAAGGGCGGGAAGACGAGCGACTGCCTTAACGGGATCGCGTTTGCGTAGAAGCCCTCGTAATCCTGCGCGGCGGACAGACGAAGCGTGTCGTTGTCGGGATTGTAGGTCTGGATGACGGCGCGTCCGGGCTTTTCGGCGCGTCCGGCGCGTCCGATGACCTGTGTGAGAAGCGCGAAGGTGCGCTCGGTGGCGCGGAAATCGTTCAGATAGAGCGCGCTGTCGGCGCTGATGACGCCCACGAGCGTGACGTCGGGGAAATTGTGCCCCTTCGTTACCATCTGTGTGCCGATGAGGATGTCCGCCTCGTGCGAGCGGAATTTCGACAGGATCTCTTCGTGCGCGAACTTTCCTGCAGTCGAGTCGGCGTCCATGCGAAGGACGCGCGCGGCGGGGAATTTCGCCGCCAGCTCCTCGGCGACCAGCTGCGTTCCGAAGCCTCTGCGTCCGAGATGCTCGGAGCCGCATTTCGGGCATTTGTCGGGAACGGTCTGTGTGTGACCGCAGTAGTGGCATTTGAGAAGGTCGCCCGACGGCTCGCGGTGATAGGTCAGCGAAACGGAGCAGTTCGGACAGGTGACGACCTCGCCGCACATCGCGCAGCTGACGAAATTATGATAGCCGCGCCGACCGACGAACAGAACGGTCTGCTCGCCGCGCGAAAGATTCGCTTCGATCTCGCCCGACAGCACGGTCCCGATGGGAGAGAGCTTTCCCTTTGCGGCGTCCTCGCGCAGATCGGCAAACAGGACCTCGGGCAGGACGGCTTTTCCGTAGCGGTTTTTCAGCGTGACGAGCGAATAGACGCCCGACTTTGCTTTCCAGAAGGATTCGACCGAAGGCGTGGCGGAAGCGAGCAGCATCAGCGCGCCGTTTTTCGCGGCGCGGTAGCGGGCGACGTCGCGGGCGTGATACTTCGGATTCATATCCGATTTATAGGTATGCTCCTGTTCCTCGTCTATGACGATGACTCCGATGTTTTCGAGCGGCGCGAAGACGGCGGAGCGGGTGCCGATCACCACGTCGACCTCGTGCGCGCGGATGCGCTTGAAAGCGTCGAGCCGTTCTCCGGCGGACAGACCGGAATGGATCACGGCGACGCGCTCGCCGAAGAAGCGGCAGAACAGGTCGACCGTCTGACCGGTCAGCGAAATTTCGGGGACCAGCACGATCGCCGTCCGCCCCGCCTCCAGCACGCGGTCGATGACCGCCTTGACGACGCGGGTCTTGCCGCTTCCGGTGACGCCGTACAGCATAGCCGCGCAGGGGTTTCCCGAAAGCGCGAGCGACGACAGCTCACCGGCGGCTTTTTCCTGTTCTTCGCTCAGAGGGCTTTCGTCGGGTTCCTTCACGCGGTCGGCGTAGGGATTGCGGAACAGCTCCTTTGTCCGCACGCGGAGAAGACCCTTGGAAACGAGGTTTTTCAGCGTGGTCGGCGAGACGTCCGCCTGCTCGCGGAGAACCGTTTCGGAGACTTCTCCGTTTTGCAGATAAACGACGGCGCGGCGCTCCGCCGTACCGAGCCGGAGCTTTCCGTCCTGACCGGAGTCGGGGGAAACGAGCGTATAGAAGCGTTCGACCGGCGTTCTCGGCATATGGCGGAAGATCTCGGAGACGGCGGACGGCAGGATGGTCTGCACCGCTTCGCCGGTCGAGCAGAAGGTCCGATCGCATAAGAACGCGGTCAGTCCGAGAAGCTCTTCGTTCAGCGCGAAGCGTTCGTCGGCAACGGCGAGGATCGGCTTGAGGGAATCGAACGGCGAGGAATCGGCAAGCTCGGCGACGATTGCCGCCTGACGGTTCCGGTTCGACGTTTCGGACTTTGCCGCGCCGAAGCTCACCATGACGAGCGAGCCGGGGCGGACCTTTCCCGCGAGAGCGGACGGGACGGCGTAGTCGTAGCACCTGTCCGCCGAAAGCGGGAGGTCGAGGATCCGCACACGCGCGACGACCGGTCTGTTTCCCGACGCCGGATCGGATGCGGGGACCGGTCTGCTGTCAGCCGTCAGCTCAGGCGCGGCGGGAACGTCCGCAGCGACCTGCGCCATCAGCGTTCTTCCTTCAGATGGATCGAGTCGTCGTTGATCTTATATTCGCCCTGATAGAGACGGTTGATCGCGTTCTTGACGGCTTTTTCGTCGCGGATGTCGCGCTTGATCATCGAGGCAAGGCTCTTTTCGGTCTCCTTGTTGGCTATGAGCTTTTCCGCCTGCTCGCGCTGGTGGACGTATTCGTCGGTGACCATTCTGGCGCACTTGGCGGTGGCGATGCAGAGGGTGTAGCGGTTGTACTTGCCGTTCTGGCTGAGTTCTTCGACGGACGGATAGATCATGATAGTTACCTCATTTCAATATATTCGGAATGGTTCGGGAAACGGTGCTTACGTTCGGGCGGCGAAAAAGCTGTCGATGAAGTCCCCGGCGCGCGAGACGCGGTTCTGCTCGGCGGTGATGACGGCGCTGATGAGCGAAGCGGCTTCGGACTGGCGGCCTTCTTCGTTGACGACGAGATAATCGTAGCCGCTCATGCGGGAAAGCTCGCCCTTTGCTTCGGCAAGGCGCTTTTCGATGACGCTTTCGTCCACGTTGTCGCCCCTGCCGCGCAGTCTTGCTTCGAGCGTGGGATAGTCGGGCGGCACGACCATGATGAGCACGGCGTCGGCAAACTGCTTTCTGATGTTGAACGCGCCGTTGACGTCGATCTCAAGAATGACGTTTCTGCCGTCGGCGAGCGACTTTTCGACCTGACTTTTCAGCGTCCCGTAGTAGTTGCCGCAGTAGCAGTTGTATTCGAGCAGCTCGTTTTCCTTAATGAGCGATTCAAATTTTTCACGGGTGATGAAGAAATAATGCACGCCGTCGAGCTCGCCCTCGCGCGGCGCGCGGGTGGCGGCGGAAACCGAGAGGACGCAGTCGTCTCTCGAAGCGAGGAGCGCTTTGACGAGCGTTCCCTTTCCCGAACCGGACGGACCGGAGATGACGACGAGAACGCCGCGCTTTTTCATGACAGGTCCTCCTCGCTTTCATCGTCGTCGCCGCCGCGGTCGGAGAGACGGTTGGAGATGGTCTCGGACTGGAAGGCGGAGAGGATGACGTGTTCGCTGTCGGTGATGATGACGGCGCGGGTGCGTTTGCCGCAGGTGACGTCGATGGCGCGTCCGCTGTCCTTGGCGTCCTGAACGAGACGCTTGATGGGAGCGCTGTCGGGGCTGACGACGGCGACGACGCGCTCTGCCGCGACCATATTGCCGAAGCCGATGTTAATGAATTTCATGGTGAATGCGACCTTTCACCGGGCGGTCTTCGCCGCGCGGAATTTATTCGATGTTCTGGACCTGTTCGCGGATCTTTTCAAGCTCGCTTTTCACCTCGACGACGAGGGAAGCGATGTTCACGTTGGACGCCTTCGAGCCGATGGTGTTGGTCTCGCGGTTGATCTCCTGGAGTAAGAAATCGAGCTTGCGTCCGACCGGCTCGTCCGACTCGAAGATGGCGCGGAAGGCGTCGAAGTGGCAGGACAGGCGGACCAGCTCCTCGTCGATGGCGACGCGGTCGGCGTAAACGGCGCATTCGGTGAGGACGAGCGACGGGTCGAGCTTTACGTCATGCTCGGCGAGGATCCCGGTCAGGCGGGCTTCAAAGCGGGTCTTATAGGCGGCGATATCCGCCTCGGACAGCTTTCCGATCCCGGCGGCGATCTCTTCGATGTGCGCGAGCTTTTTCAAAAGGTCGGTCTTGAGCTTTTCCCCCTCGGCTTCGCGCACGGCGAGGAAGGCGGCGATGGCTTCGTCAAGCACGGGACGGATGGCGAGCCAGTCCTGTTCCATATCCTCCTCCGGCTTTTTCACGAGGAAGATATCGCGGTTCTGCGCCACGGTCATGACCGAGAGATCGTCCCTCAGTCCGAATTCGTCGCGGAGCTTTTTCAGCGCTTCGATATAGCTTCCTGCGAGAGCGCGGTCGAGGCCGATGGTCATGCCGACGTTTTCGTCGATCTCAACGCCGACATAAACGTCCAGCTTGCCGCGCTGGATGCCCTTCGACTGGATATACTGGCGCACGCGGTCCTCAAGGAAGCTGTAAGCGCGGGAGATGCGGACGGTGCAGTCAAGGTAGCGGTTGTTGACGCTTTTCAGCTCGGCTGTGATGGTCTTTCCGTCGGTCTCTCCGACCCGGACGGCTCTCCCGAAGGCGGTCATACTGCGTATCATGTTTCGATCATGCTTCTGCAAAGTCAGGCAATGCGAAAGCGTTCCTTTCTTACGGAAACGCCGTTTCCGTATGGGATTGCCGCAGGACGTTCGGACGGAAGATATTCCCCCGCCGGTTCTGCGATTTCAGCATATACTAATATTATACTTCATCCCGCCCGTTTTGTCAACCGAAAGATTCGATAAGGATATGAGTTTTTTGTAAATATTATTTATATAGGTAGATAACAGCGTTTGAGAAGACGCTCCCGCCCGGACTTGCCGCGCTTTTTTCCGTTCCGCCGTCCGCCCGGCGTGATTTTCACAGGTCAATGCGTGATTATTCTCTTTACAATGCGAAAAATATCGGCTATAATGAAAGAACGGAGTCTCTTCCGACTGAAAGGAGATCAGAACATGAAATACATTCCCGGCGAAAGCATGAACTATTATGCCGCCCCGTTCATCGGGAACGGCGATATGGCGCTCCAGATCGGACCGGACGGTTCGATGGCGTTCGATGTGCAGAAGTCCGACATCCATGCAAATCCGAACCGCCTGATCTGGTGGGAGGGCAGACGGTACCGCAGCATCCAGACAAAAAATCTCGTTCCGTTCGGTCATTCCCTCCAGACGGTCTCGAAAAACGGCGAAGCGCTCCGCCCCGTCTCGTTCGAGCAGACGCTCGACACCGACGCCGCCGAGATCCGCTGCTCGACCCTTTACGAAGACGGCGCGTCGCTTGACACCGAAGCCTTCGTTCACACCGCTTATGATCTCATCGCGGTGAAAAAGACCCTTTCGGGCGGGGCGGACTATTCGTTCGTCTACCGTTTCTGCGGCAAAGCCTGCGAGACGGCTCTGCCCGATTTCTGCGAGTGCGATATCGCGCCCGAAGAAAACGGCGCGGCGGTACGTTATCGTTTCACCGATCAGAAGAACTGCTTCGGCGTCGTCCGGGTGTTCTGCGATTCGCCCGTCGATGTGACGGTCGACGGCAACGCCGCCGTTCTGACGCTGAGACCCGGCGTGCCGGAGAGCGTCTGCTTCTATCTGCTGTTCTGCGACCGGCAGGACGGCGAGGGCTTCGAGGAGCGCTCGGCGGAGCTTCGCGCACGGACGCTTTCCGACGGCTTTGACGCGGTAAAGGCGGTCCACGGAAAGGTCTGGGCGGACTACTATGCCGAGGGCGGCGCGTCGATCGGAGACGCGCAGATCGACCGTGTATACCGCACCGCGCAGTATCATCTGAAATGCTTCACGACGCGCTGGTCGATGCCGGTCGGTCTCAACGACGCTTCGTGGGAAGGGAAATTCTTCGCCTTCGACGAATATTTCATGTTCTGGGGACTTGTGACCTCGAACCACCGGGAAGCCGCCGGACGGGTCCCGCGCTTCCGCCGCAACGGGCTTGCCATCGCGCTCCAGCGCTATTCGTCCAAAGGGTATGAGGCGGCGCGCTATCCGTGGGAGACCATCGAGGACGGCACGGAAGCGGCGACGCCCGGCTTCTGGTACGAGCATATCTTCCACATGGCGACAATTTCGCTCGGCGCTTATGAATACTGGCGCTTCACCGGCGATAAGACCTTCCTCGGCGAGACCGCCTATCCGGTCATCCGCGCCTGCAAGGAGTTCTTCCGGATGCAGATGCTCTACCGCGTCGATGGCGGAAAGCTGATCGTCGGCCGCTGCACCGACCTCGAACGGCTCGGCTCCGGCGTGCAGAACCCCTACATGACGACCTGCTCGGTCATCGCTGCGCTGCGCGCCTTTGCGGACTGCGGGCGCGCGCACGGACGCGACCTTTCCGAAGCGGACGAAGCAGAGAAACTGTCGGACGAGCTGCTCGCCGGTCTGCCGGACAACGGGGAGCGCTATGTCCCCTATCCGGGCTGCGAAGCGAAGAGCATCGCGGTGTACAGCGGCACGTTCCCGTTCTGCGTGGACGGCGTGGACCGCGAGCTTGAAAAGAACGCCATCGAGGATTACATCCGGGACGAGAACACGTTCGGCAATATGTACGCGGTCGGCAGCGGCGTATGCTCGTGGTACGCGGCATGGCAGGCGGTCGCCTACGCGCGGCTCGGCTGGGCGGACAGGGCGTTCGGAACGATCCGCTACGTCGCGGACACGGCGGGCGATTTCGGCGAAATGTTCGAGATCAACAACAAAGCGAGCGCGACCTATTACCATCCGTGGTTCACGACGGCGGCGGGAATGCTCGTCCACGCGGTGAACGAAACGCTCGTGCAGAGCGAAGGGAAGGAGATCTTCCTCGCGCGCGGTCTGACAGAGGAGACCGACGGCTTCTCGCTCAAGCTCGCGGTGCGCGGCGGCGCGGTGATCGAAGCCGAAGCGTCCGGCGGCGTGATCCGCAGACTCGCCCTGACGGGCGGGGAAGGGTATGTCGTTCACGTTCCGGCACGTTTCAGAGTCGAAGCGTCCGGCGTGACCGGCTGCACGGTCTCCGTCGGCTGAAAAATTTCCGCACCGGCAGATTCGACAAAAAACATCCGGATATGTGCCGCAAAATATATACAAAAAGCAGAAAGTGATGTTTAGATATTGACAGATTCCATATTGCTGTTTATAATTTAGTTATCTGCAACTAACGCGGGAGGGAAAACACATGATCCTCGCAGTCGATATCGGCAATACGAGCATTTCCGTCGGTGTCGGAAACGGTGCGGAGCTGTGCTATTCCGCCAAACTCGCGGCTGAGCGCGGCAGGAGCGCCGACGAATACGCGGTCCTGATGAACGGGGTCTTCCGTATGCACGGGCTTGATCCTGCTTCGCTCGACGGCGCGATCCTTCTGTCGGTCGTTCCGCAGCTCACGCATACGATCCTGTCGGCGCTTTCGCTGTTCGGGATCCGGCCGACGGTCGTAGGCGCCGGCATCCGTACCGGGCTGAACATCCGCGTGGAAACACCGGGACTGCTCGGCGCGGACATCGTTGCCGGAACGGTCGCCGCTCTGCGTCTTGCGGAGCCTCCGCTCGCCGTGGTCGACCTCGGCACGGCGACCACGCTGACTGTCATCAACGAAAACCGCGAGCTGTGCGGCTGCGTCATCGCGCCCGGCGTCAAGCTGTCCGCCGACGCGCTGTCCGCCTCCTGCGCGCTTCTCCCCGAGATCTCTCTCACAAAGCCGGTCTCGCTGCTCGGACGGAATACCGCCGACAGCATGAATTCCGGCGCGGTCCTCGGCGCGGCTCTGATGATCGACGGCTTTCTTGACCGCATCAGAGAAGAGTACGGCTTCGGCGACCGTCTGAACGTCCTTGCGTCGGGCGGACTTGCCGGGCTGATCGTTCCGCTCTGCCGGAACCGCATCCTCTGCGCTCCCGACCTCACGCTCAGCGGTCTGTTCCGGCTGTACGAGCTGAACCGCAGAACGCCCGGTCAGGACAGATAAATTCCGTATAGACCGGCGCTCTCCCGTCCCCACGGAAACCGATCTCTCCGAGGACCGTTCCGCACGGCGAGAAGAGAGGCGCGGTGAAATCTTTGCCGCTTTCACTGCGTCCCGCTTTGAACCGCCCGGAACCCTTCGAGGAAGACGGCGATCCGGCACGCTGCCGGGAGACGCCGATTTATAAATAATTCTGGATGCGCCGCACGGCTCTGCCGGCGGCAGCAAAGGAGTGCAATATGAGCGCAAAATCCTCACGTTCAAAAGCCACCCGTACCATGGTGGGGCTGGCTCTCTTTACGGCGCTGGTCGTCGTACTGCAGATGCTTGGCAGCTTCATCCGGTTCGGGGCGTTTTCCGTTACGCTGGTGCTGATCCCGATCGTCGTCGGAGCGGCGCTTTACGGATGGAAAGCGGGCGCATGGCTCGGCTTCGTCTTCGCGTTCGTCGTACTGGTCAGCGGGGACGCCAATCTGTTCTTTGCGATCAGCCCGCTCGGGACGATCCTGACGGTCGTCGTCAAGGGCGCCGCAGCGGGAGCCGCCGCAGGACTTGTCTACCGGCTGTTTCAGAAAAAGGACACGTGGCTTGCGATCTTCTCCGCCGCGCTTCTCTGTCCGCTGACGAACACGGGCGTCTTTCTCATCGGATGCCGCCTGTTCTTCTGGAAAGCGATCGCGGACATGGGCGCCGCCGAAGGCTTCAGCGGAAGCGTGTTCAAGTACGTCCTCATCTTTTTTGTGGGAGGAAACTTCCTCTTTGAGGTCCTGTTCAATCTGGTCCTCGGACCGGTGATCTTCCGGCTGATCAGGCTCGGAAAGAAAGAATGAACCGGTCACGGATACCGCAAAACCCGGGTCCCCCTCCGCGGGACGGGGGTTTGCGTCTGTCTGTCGGGACCGCCCTCCGGGGA
>JAZRXB010000206.1:0-7496 GCA_045600005.1 Eubacteriales bacterium
GCACGACATCGGCAAGAATCTCTGCCGCCTGATGCTCGAAGGGCGCGGCGTGAACGTGATCGACCTCGGCGTGAACGTTCCGGCGGAAAGGTTCGTCTCGGAAGCCGTCCGGACCGGCGCGAAGGTCATCCTCTGCTCCGCTCTCCTGACGACGACCATGCCCGAAATGAAAAAGGTCGTCGAGACCGCCGAGCGCGAGGGCGTCCGGCAGTCGGTGAAGATCATGATCGGCGGCGCGCCCGTCACGCAGGCGTTCTGCGACTCGATCGGCGCGGACCTTTACACCGCCGACGCGGCGTCCTGCGCCGAGCGCGCGGCGTTCTTCTGCGAAAACGCCTGACGGAAGCGTCCGGCGGGCGGGATTTCCGGAAAAATGAAGGATTTCTTCCCCGAAAATTCATTTTTTCGTTAAAAATGTCCCGGTTTTTCTTGACATACGGCGCTTTCCATGCTATAATGATAGCTGTATACCGAATCACACAGAAAGGATCTTCCCCATGTCAGAAAAAGTTTCTTACATAATTTCCATCGTGATCTACATGGCGGCTGTCATCGGCATCGGGCTGTTCTTCGCAAAACGCGCGAACAAGAACTCCGAAGCCTACTTCCTCGGCGGCCGTTCGCTCGGTCCGTGGGTATCCGCGATGAGCGCGGAAGCCAGCGATATGTCCGGCTACCTCTTAATGGGTCTGCCGGGTCTTGCGTACTTCTCCGGACTCGCCGATGCGGGCTGGACCATCATCGGTCTGGGCGTCGGCACGTATCTCAACTGGTTCATCACCTCGAAGCGTCTGCGCCGTTACAGCGAGCGCGTCGGCGCGATCACCATCCCCGACTTCTTCTCGAAGCGATTCCATGAAAAGCGCGGCGTGCTGCTCATCATCTCGTCCGTGCTGATCATCGTCTTCTTCACGCCCTACGCCGGCAGCTGCCTCCAGGCGTGCGGCAAGCTGTTCGCGGCGCTGTTCGACGCGGATTACAGGGTCATGATCGTCGTTTCGGCGGTCTTCGTCCTCGCGTACACCTTCCTCGGCGGCTTCCTTGCCGAGAGCGCATCCGACTTCATGCAGGGCATCATCATGATCTGCGCGCTGATCATCGTTCTGACGGTCGGCACGGTCAAGGCGGGCGGCTTCGCGGCGGTCGTTGAGAACGCCAGGAGCATCCCCGGCTACATGAGCCTGTTCACCTCCGCCGATCCGGGCGTTTCCGAAGACGGTCTTTCGGTCATCTTCGGCGGCGCGAAGAGCTTCGGTCTGATCCCGATCATCTCGGGCATGGCATGGGGTCTCGGCTACTTCGGTATGCCGCAGGTCCTGCTCCGCTTCATGGCGATCCGTGACGAGAAGGAATTGAAGCTGTCCCGCCGCGTCGCCATGGTCTGGGTCGTCATTTCGATGGTCGCAGCCATCGCCATCGGCGTCATCGGACGCGCGGTGTTCCCGAACGAATTCTTAACCAACGCGGATGCGGAAAACATCTTCATCAAGATGACCACCGAATTCATCCCGCCGCTGCTCGCGGGTCTGGTCTGCGCCGGCATCCTCGCCGCCGCCATCAGCTCCTCCGACTCCTACCTGCTGATCTCGGCTTCCGCCGTCGCGGAAAACATCTTCCACGGTCTGTTCAAGAAGAACGCGACCGAAAAGCAGATCATGCTGGTCACGCGCATCGTGCTGGTCCTGATCATGGTCTTCGCGGCGTTCGTCGCGATCGGCGGCAATCAGGTCATCTTCTCGGTCGTCTCGTTCGCATGGGCGGGACTCGGCGCGACCTTCGGTCCGCTGATGATCTTCTCCCTGTTCTGGAAGAAGACCACCTATCCGGCGGCCGTCGCCGGCATGGCAACGGGCGGTATCTCCGCGATCATCTGGAAAGTATTCGTCAAGCCGCTCGGCGGTGCGTTCGGCGTCTACGAGCTTGCTCCGGCGTTCGCTCTGTCCGCTCTGGTCATCTGGCTCGTTTCGCTCGCAACGAAGCCCGAAACGGTTTACGAGGAAGACTTCAACGCGGTCTCCGGCAAATAAACCCGTTCCTTCGGAAAATCCAATCAGAAAAGCGCGGTCATGTGACCGCGCTTTTCGTTTGCAGAGCGGAGCCGGCGTCCCGTCCGCGGACGGAAGCCGTCCGCCGATCCCCCCGCGGCTCACAGCGCTGTCTGCGCTCAGCCTTCCGCACGCAAGCCGGCTGACGGCGGGGAGACAGCCGCGCAGGGCCTTTTTGGCAGAACGAAGCCCGCCGGAAAGGAGTTCCCTTTCCGGCGGGCATTTTTTGTCCGGAATTTTATTTGTCCTCGCTGACAAGGCGGACGGCGATCCGCTCTTCGGGGTCGTCGATGTCGTTGTCGCCCAGCGCGTTGCTGCAATTCTCCAGCAGGTCGAAGTAGACGTCCCAGTATTTTGCGCTCTCGCACCATGCGCGGACGGTCAGGATAAAGGTGTCGTCGTCCACGGCGGACATACGGGCAAAGGGCGCAGGCTCGGTGAGAACGCCGTTCGTCTCCTCGGCGGCTTTCAGAAGGACCGCCTTGGCAAGATTCAGGTCGCAGTCGTTGGTGATCTTGAAGTCCAGATCGACGCGGCGCAGGTCCTCGTTGGAGTAGTTGGTCACGACGGAGTTCATCAGGTCGCCGTTGGGAACGGTCACGTGCCTGTTGTCAATGGTCAGCAGCGTGGTGTAGAAAACGCTGATGTCCTTCACACGGCCCTCCGCGTCGGCGGCGCTTATGTAATCGTCCACGCGGAACGGCTTGAAGATCAGGATCATCAGCCCGCCCGCGAAATTGCTCAGCGCTCCCTGCAAAGCAAGCCCGATCGCCAGCCCGCAGGAAGCCAGAACCGCAACGACCGACGCCATCGGAATGCCGAGAATGCCGATCACACAGATGAACAGCAGAAGATATAGTGCGACCGTCACAAAGCTGTTCAGAAAGCTCTGCACGGTTTTGTCCATTTGTGAAATACCTTTTGATTTACCGATGAGCTTTTTGATGCCCCGGACCACGATGCTGCCAACGATCAGCACGACGATGGCGCCGATCAGCTTGCCGCCGAACTGTGTTCCGAGTTCGATGCATTTGTCCAGAAATCCATTCATGAGACAGCCTCCTTTTCTTTTGATCACGGATCTTCGGATAAGATGAAGCCCCATAAAAATGAAGCTCCATCTTTGCGGGCGCGTTTTTTGCCGTACAGGCTTCGTTACATTTTCGGACGCGCTTCGGGCGGGATCGGCGTGCCGACGGCGGGTTTAACGTCGTTTGGAACCTTCGTCATGTCAACGTCCTCATCGGGCGACGGCGTGACGGCGATCCCCGTGAACTCGTTCGCCGAAGCGACCGAACCTTTCATCAGCTCGTTTCCTTCCCCGCTCACGACCGGGTCGAGGTCGAGATCGGTGTGCGCTTCCGGCATGAACGCGCGGTGAACGAGCGTCATGACCGGTCTTCCGTTTTTCTTCATGGACAGTGCCGCCTTTCCGGGAATTGCTCCCGGAAGGATAGTCTCTCCCCGCCGGACGTTTTTTATCCGTCCGGCTCGGACGATGTTTATCCGTCCGGCTCCGTCCGGCTTTTATCCGCGGCGGCGGACGGGAAATCCCGCAGTCTGATGAAGAAATTGCAGACGGTAAGGTCTATCCGCCCGGCGTGACCACCGGTCTTACCGGATCAGGAGCAGGAAGATCTTCTTCATGAAGGCTTCCGTTTCGGTCTCGGCGGCGTCTCCCACCTGTCCGAGCAGGACGTACAGGTCGTAGTAGTCGTCGTACAGCCCGCACACCGCGTCCATGCCGGAATTCGTGCTGAACGCTTTTTCCAGCACCGTCTCCCACGAGCCGTATTTTTCATACAGCGAATCCGCCGTCGGACCGTTCTCATTGCCGTAAGCGGCTAAATTGCTCGCCTTTGCCGACGCGAGCCCCTCGGGATTGTCCGCATAGACGCGCAGACGGACCTCGTTGCGCAGTGCGCTGACGGCGCGGGCGATCGTTTCGATGTCCTTCCCTTCACCCGCGAGCTTTTCTTCGAGGTCGTACAGCTCACGCATACTTTCGTGGTACTCGATGCGGGAGAGGTGCGCGGTCTCGACGATCTCCGGGTCGGTCCAGTCGTAGACGGCATACGAGCCGAGCCGAGCCGATTCGGGGTTCGGACGGAAGCCGTAAACGGCGGCAGGATCGTACACGATATCCGCCATCGCGGTCGGATTCAGGCGCGGATCGTGCTCATACGGGCGGACGGTCAGATCGGTCCCGGGCGCGGGAACGATCAGGACCGGCGCGGCGTCGAGCTTCGCGGAAACGGGCGCTTCGGCGGCGGCGGCTCCGACCGAGCCGAGCATGACGGCGGCTATCAGGGGCGCCGCGCATCTGACAAAAATCTTTTTCATAAAAAACCTCCGTTGATTTTTTCTTACATTATATCACAATCCGCAGCGGCTGTCAAGCGTTTCAGGCGTTCGACTGGCAGAATAACCAAATTACACCGAGAATTTTCTCTATATAAACGAACAGTGTCTGAACGAAAAAGTCAAAATCATCACAATACGTTCACAATTATGTAGTATAATGAAAACAACGGTCAATTTCTGACCGTACTTCAATTCACGGACGGTGATATTTTGGGCGATTTACTCATTGATATGCGGGATAACCTGAAGATCGGCTTCAAAAGCGTCAGGTTCAACTGGAAACAGTACGCCAGCTTCTTTGCGGCGCTCTTCTTGATCCAGTGCTTCTTCGGAATGCTGACGATCTCAAGCGACATGAACTCGGTTATCACCGAACAGATCATCACGGACGAATACGACTACGACGTGGTTTTCCTTGACCTGAACCAGTACCAGCGCGTTTTTCTGGAAAACGACGAGCTCCGCGTTTTCGCCAGCGACCACATTTACGACATCGTCCGCGTCGTCGACCGCTACCACGAGGACGACGACACCACGACCTACGACGTCTATCTCGACTTCCTCGGCAGCGACGTCAAAACCGTTTTCAAGCGCTTCCAGAACAAATACGTCCCCTATTTACAGGCAAATCTTTCCAAAAACCAGACCCTGATGTACAACTACTCGGAGATCTACAAGCTGAACTCCTACAAGATCAGCAACATCGTCAGCTACGTTTCGTTCGCGGCGATCATGACCGTCGTGTCGATCCTGCTGATCACGTCGATCTACCGCATCCGCGTCAACCACTACAAGTTCCAGTACGGTATCTACATGAGCTTCGGCGCGGACTACAAGCAGCTCTGCAAGACCTCTTTCTGGGAAATGATGGGCGTTTCGCTGGTGACCTTCATCCCCTCGCAGCTCTTCTCCACGCTGATCATCTACCTGATCTACCATGCGGACGGCTTCGCGTTCCATTACAACTGGCTCTGCCCGCTCAAGATCTTCATTATCAATATCATCATCGTCTCGGTGTCGGTCTGCTTCCCGATGTGGCGCGTGTCGCGCGGCGTCGTCACCCGTCTGATCGTCTCCGAGGACAACTCGAACCTTGTCACCTCGCCCCGCCGCTCGTTCAACTTCTTCAAGCTCCAGTTCCCGAAGCAGTATGAATTCGGCTCGATGTGGCGCTTCCGCAAGTATCTGGCGATCATGATCGTGACGGCGGTCGGCTTCTCGTCGGTCTTCGTCAGCGGCTTCTACGTCGCCGAGTTCTACTCCTACACGCGCGACTACGCGCGTCCGCAGTTCACCGCCCAGCTCCTCTCCGCGTCCGCTTATTACGACGGCATCGCGGACGATCTGGCGGCGATCGACGGCGTGACGATGGTCTCGTGCAGCGCGCAGATCGACGCTCCGTCGTGGCGGTCGCATATGCTCATCGAGAGCGGCGCCGTCCGTCCGACCGCGAACCTCGTCGTCCCGGAGGACGATCCGAGCTTCCGCGCCGTCAACGACGTCAACTACATCCTGACCGAAAAAGCGCTCGTCGACACGCTGATGAGCGACCGCTATAACTACAAGATCAAGGGCGACCCGACCGCCATCCTGACGGACGAAAACGCGGTCATCGTCTCGAACTACATGGGCAACAAGAAGATCTGCAGCTACGACGTGGGCGACACGATCAAGGTCGGCGCGTTCAAGACGCAGAAAAAAGCCATCGACTACAACATCGAAGGCGCGAACCGGCTTCGTCAGGAGCTGGAATACTACGTGATGGACTACATCGAGCTGCACGTCTGCGCGGTCGTCGACGGCATGACGACGCTCGACGGCACGCCCGTCTACGTCTCCAAGCCGGTCTACCGCCGTCTGGTGCGCAACGACGCCGCCGAAGTCAACTCGTTCGAGCTTTTCATCTCGCCCGACGCGACGATGAAGGACGCAAAGCAGATCTTCGACAACGTGCGCGATTACACCTCGATGTTCGACGGCAAGCTGTCGCTCGTGGACAATCACGTCGTTTCAAACGGCATCATCACCCGCTCGATGAACTATTACGCGCTGATCATCGCCATTTCGTTCCTCGTTCTGGCGATCTCGCCGCTCATCTGGTTCTTCTCGCAGACGCTTTTCATCAAAAAGCGCGAAAAGGAATTCTCCGTGCTGCTCTGGCTCGGCACGATCAAGACCGAGATCAAGTCGCTCTGCACGCAGAACGGCATCGTACTGGGCGTGACGGCGACCGTGTCCTGCTTCGGACTCAGCTGGCTGATCATCGGACTCATCCAGCTTGCGGTCACGCGCATCCCGCCGATCCTCTACGGCGGAACCGAATCCTTCTACTACGGCGTTCACATTCCGGTTCCGGCGCTTCTCATCAGCATGGTGATCTCGATCGCCTGCGGCTTCTTCTCGTCGATCCTCCCGCTCGGCAGCTTCTTCAAGCGCTTCGCAGCGACTGAAAACGGCGGCGGCGAGTACGAAGGCGACGAATAATTCCCTTTTCACGATTTTACGACCGCGCGGGGCGTCCACCCGTTCCGCACGCCGCCAAGAAAGGATACAAATTATGGCAGACCAGATGATAGACGTTCTCGCCACGGAGAACATCATCAAACAGTACCGTCAGTACGATACCATCGTCACCGCCGTCAACCGCGCCAGCATCCGCGTCGCGCCGAAGGAATTCGTCGCGATCATCGGTGCGTCCGGTTCCGGTAAGTCGACGTTTTTACAGATCTGCGCGGGTCTTGACGTGCCGAACTCCGGTCACGTCCACATCTGCGGTCACGACATCACGACCATGGCTCCCGACGAGCTGTCGCGCTTCCGCGGCACGTACACCGGCTTCGTCTTCCAGAAGCACAATCTGATCCCGCAGTCCACCGCTCTCGAAAACATCCTCATTCCGACCGTCATGTGTCAGAAGGCGAATTACAGCTACGAGGAAAACCTCAAAAAGCTCGTTGAGACCCTTCGCATCGGCGACCGTCTCCACCACCTCCCCTCCAAGCTTTCCGGCGGTCAGCAGCAGCGTGTCGCGATTGCCCGCGCCCTCATCAACCGCCCGCAGATCGTCTTCGCCGACGAGCCTACCGG
>JAZRXB010000207.1:0-2573 GCA_045600005.1 Eubacteriales bacterium
GAAGTTCGACGCGAAGCTTCACGCGCGGGACGACGACCGCTACACGGCGTATGACGTTGAGGTCGAGACCGGTGACAAGATCAACATGGTCGTGACGGCGCGCGCAGCCGTTGCGGGCGAGCTGGTCGGGTTCCGTCCCGAGATCGCGGAAGGCGAGCAGATGCACGAGTTTGACGTGGTCGACATGGCTGGACTGACTATCCCGTATTCGTGGGACGAAGCGAGCGAAATGTACTGGTTCCGGATGCCCTACGACGGCGTAAAGATCTGGGCGACCTGCGATTCCGAGCGGAGGATGAACCGTCTGGAGCTGGCGCTTCGTCTGTGGGAAATGGAAAACAAGCCGTCGGCAGCCGGTTCGATGAACGAGCAGGCGGCGGAAGCGTGGGCGCGCGAGAACGAGATCCTCACCGATCTCGGTATGCCGCTGACGCGCGACGACATGGCGGCGGCGTTCTATGCGTTCGCAAAGCAGCACGACGAGGGCTTCAGGGGCGCATGGGTCTTCTTACTCGACGCGGACGACCGCGCGGACGTATCGCATTACAGCGCAGTCTGCTGGACGACGATGAAGAAGATCATCCGTCTGCACGCCGACGGAACGAACAGCTTCCTGCCGAACGAGACCGTTCAGGCGGGCGAAGCGTATGACGCGCTCGAAAAGCTGGCGGCTGAGCTTGGGATCGAATTCGATTTCGGGAAAAAGAAATAAGTTCTGAAAATTCAAAGCGGATCGGACGCTTCGGGCGGCCGATCCGCTTTTCGCTGTTCGGATCTCAAAATCCGCGCTGAAAGGGAAGCGAAAAGCGCGCGCCTCACGGCGCGCGCTTTCTTGTTGGAACGCTTATTTGTCCGCTTTCTTGGCGGAGCCGTTCTTCGTCTTGAAGTAGAAGACGACGGCGACCATGCAGGCGAGCGAAACGATCA
The DNA here is from genome assembly GCA_045600005.1 of Eubacteriales bacterium. Taxonomy (GTDB): domain Bacteria; phylum Bacillota; class Clostridia; order Oscillospirales; family CAG-272; genus Flemingiibacterium. Next base: position 928 of record JAZRXB010000207.1, read on the forward strand.
GACCGATCCAGCCGTTCTGGCAGATACCGCCGACGATGTAGCCGATGAATGTAGCGACAGCTGCGGTAACGGCGTAGGGGATCTGCGTCGAAACGTGGTTGATGTGGTCGCACTGAGCGCCGGCGGACGACATGATGGTCGTATCCGAGATCGGCGAGCAGTGGTCGCCGCAGACCGCGCCGGCAAGGCAGGCGGACATACCGATGAAGTACAGCGGGCTGCCGACTTCAAAGATAGCGGTGACGATCGGGATAAGGATGCCGAACGTTCCCCACGACGTACCGGTCGCGAACGCGATCAGGCAGCCGACGATGAAGATGACGGCGGGGAGGAACAGGCTGAGACTTTCAGCCGCATTTTCCATAACGACCTTGATGAAGTCCTTCACGCCGAGCAGATTGGTCATGTTCTTAAGCGAGGTGGCGAGGGTCAGGATGAGGATCGCGGGAACCATTGCGTTGAAGCCCTTCGGGATGCAGTCCATGGCTTCCTTGAAGGAGACGACGCGGCGGATCATCAGGTAGACGATCGTGATGATCAGAACGATCAGACCGCCCCACGGCAGACCAACGGTCGCGTCGGTGTCAGAGAACGCGGCGATGAAGTCGGAGCCGTCTAAGATGCCGCCGACGTAAACGAGTGCGAAGACGCAGACGAGGATCAGAACGACGACCGGGACCACGAGGTCGATGACCTTGCCCTTGTCGTTCTTTTCGATTTCTTCCTTTGCCCGGTTGGTCGAAACGCCGGTCGTGAAGAGGTCGCCCTTTTCAATCGCGTTCTTTTCGTGGATCGCCATCGGACCGTAGTCGACGTCGAGGAACGTGGTCAGAAGGATGAACGCGAGCGTGACGAACGAATAATAGTTGAAGGGGATAGCGCGGCAGAACAGTTCGAGTCCGCTGTAACCGGTTCCTTCCGCGTAGGAGGAGACGGCTGCCGCCCAGGACGAGATCGGGGCGATCATGCAGATCGGCGCTGCGGTCGCGTCGATGAGGTACGCGAGCTTTGCGCGGGAGATCTTGTGCGAGTCGGTGACGGGCATCATGACCGAGCCGACGGTCAGGCAGTTGAAGTAGTCGTCGATGAAGGTCAGCACGCCGTGCGCGAAGGTCGCGAGCTTGGCCCCTGCGCGGGTCTTGATGTGGGTCTCGGCCCAGCGCCCGAACGCGGCGGCCGCGCCGGTCTTGTTGATGAGCGCGACAAGCACGCCGAGGATGACGAGGAAGATGAAGATGCCGGCGTTGTCCGCGACGGCGGTGATCATACCGTCGTTGATGATCGCGTCAAACGTGCCGAGCGGGGAGAAGTTCGCGGCGAGCAGACCGCCGACGAGAATGCCGATGAACAGGGAAGAATAGACTTCCTTGGTGATCAGCGCGAGACCGATCGCGACGATCGGGGGGATGAGGGCTAAGAACGTGCCGTAGAAATTGCTGCCGGAGCCTTCTTCTTCGGCTTCTTCGACCGCTTCGACCGCTTCTTCCGCCGCGCCGTCGGCCGCAGGCTCAGCTTCGGCAAGAACGCCGACGGAGAAGACCGCGAACACAAACAGAACAAGCAGCATCAGAGCGCAGAATCTGCGGGTTTGCACTGTGTGTAACATGGGTTTTGACCTCCCAAACATATTTCCGGAACCAAAAAGT